>JBBQYD010000029.1:0-20423 GCA_038209025.1 Verrucomicrobiota bacterium
ATTTCCGGCGGCCCCTTCGTTTTTCCTGGCCAGTACGCCGTGGTTGAGGGCGTGGATAAGCTGTTCCCAGTGGACGTCTTCATTCCCGGTTGTCCGCCGCGTCCGGAGGCGCTTATCGAAGGCATCTTGAAGCTCGAGGAAAAGCTCACCGGCAAACGCCGCTGGCCGGTTGTGAAGCCCGATTAACCTTCTTCCTCCGAATACATGAATCCCACAGGTTCAGATCAACCCGCCGGCTCGCCGCCGGCCTCGCCGCAGCCTTCCACGCCATCCGGCGCCCAACCGCCCGCCCCCGCCCCGGCACCTCCAGCCGCGCCCAAACCCGCTGCGCCTCCCCCGCCACCGCCGCCGCCAATCCCCGTCCCGGAATCGCTGGCCAAACTGCCCATTCCGTTTCAGGGCGCGGATTATGTTCTCAAAGGGTTTCATGCGGAAGCAAAGGTGACCCCCGATCAGGTGGTGCATTGCGCCCAGGTGCTTGATCACGAAGGCTTTTCCATCGACACCATCACCGGCGTCGATTGGCTGGCCGAGAATCAGATGGAGGTCGTTTACGATTACTTTCACCCGCTGCGCTGCCTGCGCGTGGTGGTGCGTGCGCGCATTCCCCGCGCGAACCCGGAGATTCCCACCATTCACCACGTCTTTCCGGGCGCGAACTGGCATGAGCGCGAGACCCATGACTTTTTTGGCATTCGATTTGCCGGGCACCCTTGCCTGATCCCATTCCTGCTGCCCGAGGATGCCGATTACCACCCGCTAAAGAAGGATTTCGCCCGTGATCCTGAATAAAGAACCGCTGCCGGCCGAACCCGGCGCGACCGAGACCTTTGTACTGAATCTCGGCCCGCAACACCCGGCCACCCATGGCGTGTTGCGCGTCAAACTCACCATGGACGGCGAGTATATCATGCGCGCCGAGCCCGTCTGCGGCTACATCCACCGCATGCAGGAAAAGATGGGCGAGAACCGCACGTACGCCCAATTCCTGCCCAACACGAGCCGCATCGATTACCTCTCGGCCATGACCTATACCCACGGTTTTGTGGGGGCGGTCGAGCGCGCCTTGAAACTCCAGGTGCCGCCCCGGGCGGAATACCTCCGCGTGATCACCTCGGAGTTGAACCGCATCTCCAGCCATCTGGTCTGGTGGGGCGCCTTCCTGCTCGACCTCGGCGGGTTCACTCCTTTGCTCTACGCGTTTGACGATCGCGAGAAAATTCTCGACCTCCTCGAAGGCATCACAGGCTCGCGGCTGACCTACAGCTATTTCCGCATCGGCGGGCTTTACAACGACGTGGACGAGCAGTTTCTCACCGGCACGCGGGCCTTCGTGAAACACATGCGCTCGCGGTTGAAGATGTACCAGAGCCTGGTCACCGGAAACATCATCTTCAGAAAGCGCCTCGAAGGCATTGGCCCCATCAGCCAGGAGATGTGCCGCAAATACGGCGCCACCGGCGCGGTCATGCGCGGCTCGGGAGTCGCGTACGATGTCCGCCGGGTGGAGCCCTATTCGGCCTACCCGGACTTTGATTTTGAAATTCCCACGTCCACGGTCGGGGACTCCATGGCCCGTTATCTCGTGCGCATGGCTGAGATCGTCCAAAGCCTGCGAATCATTGAACAGGCCCTGGACCGTCTCCCGGCGGGCCCCGTCGTGGCGGAAAAAGTTCCCCGGGTGATCAAGTTCCCCGCCGGTGATTATTGCTACGCCACAGAAGCCGCCCGCGGCCGCTTTGCGGTTCGCATCATCAGCGACGGCAAGGAAATCCCCTATCGCGTGAAGCTGCGCACGCCCTCGCTTTCAAATCTCAGCCTGTTTGAGGAAGCCAGCGCCGGCATGCTCCTGGCAGACGCCCTGGCGCTCATGGGCAGCCTGGACCTGGTGATTCCGGATATTGACCGCTGACGCGGCGGGGGCAGGCCTGCCCCCCGCCGCCAGCTTGGCTTATTCGGTGTATTGTTTGAGATAATCTAATACCTTTCCTTCTGTAGATAATCAGTTAAGTTTTCTTGACCTCCGCGCGCCGGATACTAGATTAGGAACTGTATTTGACCACGTGTCAAACGAGGTTGGGGACAAATCCCATGAACATAATCGCGTACGTCTTTAAGTCGTCTCTCGGCAAGAAATATATCATGGCCGTGACAGGCTTCTGCCTGTTCCTGTTCGTGCTCGGTCATATGGCGGGGAATCTCCAGGTGTTCCTGGGGCCGGAGGCCATCAACCGGTATGGCCATTTTCTGCAATCAAACCCGGAGCTGATCTGGCCCGCGCGCCTGGGGCTGCTGGCGTTCATCGGGTTGCATGTCTGGTCCGCCACCCAGTTGACCCGCGAAAACCGCGCGGCCCGGCCGGTGGCCTACAGCGATTATAACCCGGTGGGATCGAGCTACGCCTCGCGCACCATGCTCATGACCGGCCTGATCGCCGCCTCGTTCATTATCTATCATTTGCTCCACTTCACCATTCGGACTAAAGCCATCAACCTTACCGGGCAGGACTTCGTCACGTTCAAGGACCCGCAGTTCGGGCATGACATCTACCGGATGATCGTGGTGGGCTTCAAGCAGCCGCTGGTCTCGCTGTTCTACCTGACCGGTGTGGGGCTCCTTTGTTTTCACCTGAGCCACGGTGTCAGCAGCATGTTCCAGTCGATCGGCTGGAAGAATGAGACCTATCGGCCGCTGCTGGACAAAGCGGCCTGGTGGTTCGGCCTGGTGGTGTTTCTCGGCTACGCGTCCATCCCGGTGGCGGTGCTGGCCGGCATTTTAAAGGAGGCGACGAAGTAATATGGCTCTCGATTCCCAATCTCCCTCAGGACCGCTTGCTCAGAAGTGGGACAAGCACAGATTCGACCTCAAGCTGGTCAACCCTGCCAACAAGCGGAAGTTCGACGTCATCGTGGTGGGCAGCGGTTTGGCCGGCGCCTCCGCGGCGGCCACCCTCGGCGAACTCGGCTACAAGGTAAAGTGCTTCTGTTACCAGGACAGCCCCCGCCGAGCTCATAGCATCGCCGCGCAAGGAGGCATCAATGCCGGCAAGAACTACCAGAATGATGGCGACAGCGTTTACCGGCTTTTCTACGACACCCTCAAAGGCGGCGACTTCCGCGCGCGCGAAAGCAATGTGTATCGCCTGGCGCAAGTCAGTGTGAACATCATCGACCAGTGCGTGGCCCAGGGCGTGCCTTTTGCGCGTGAATACGGCGGGCTGCTTGCCAACCGCTCCTTTGGCGGCGCCCAGGTTTCCCGCACGTTTTACGCTCGCGGTCAAACCGGCCAGCAGCTCCTGCTGGGCGCTTACCAGGCGCTGGCCCGGCAAATCGGCGCGGGCTCGGTGAAGATGTATCCCCGCACGGAAATGCTCGACGTCGTCGTGGTCAACGGCCACGCCAAGGGCATCGTCGTTCGTGATCTGGTGAGCGGGGAGGTTTCCTCCCACGCGGCGGACGCCGTCGTCCTGGCCACTGGCGGCTACGGCAACGCGTTTTTCCTTTCCACCAACGCCAAGGGCTGCAATGTCACCTCCATCTGGCGCGCCTACAAGAAAGGCGCTTTCATGGCCAACCCCTGCTACACGCAGATTCATCCCACCTGCATTCCGGTGAGCGGCGAGCATCAATCAAAGCTGACGCTGATGTCCGAGTCCCTGCGCAATGACGGACGCGTCTGGGTGCCCAAGAAGAAGGAGGATTGCGGCAAAGCGCCGGCCTCCATCCCTGAGGATGCCCGCGACTATTACCTGGAGCGCAAATACCCCAGCTTTGGCAATCTGGCGCCGCGTGACATCTCCTCCCGCGCCGCCAAGGAAGCCTGCGATCAGGGCCGCGGCATCGGCCCCGGGGGGTTGGGAGTGTACCTGGATTTCAGCGACGCCATCCAACGGCTGGGCCTGGAGACCATCAAGGGGCGGTACGGCAATCTTTTCGACATGTATGAAAAGATCACCGGCGAAAACGCCTATGAATTGCCGATGCGCATTTACCCGGCCGTGCATTACACGATGGGCGGCACCTGGGTTGATTACAACATGATGAGCACGCTGCCCGGCTTGTTTGTCATCGGCGAAGCCAACTTCTCCGATCACGGCGCGAACCGCCTGGGCGCCAGCGCGCTGATGCAGGGGCTGGCGGATGGTTATTTCGTGCTGCCTTACACCATTGGCAATTATTTCGCCACCAGCAAGCTGGGCAAGCCCTCCGCCAGCAGCGCCGAATTCAAGCAGGCGGAGGAAGCCATCAACAGCTTCACCCGCCGGCTGCTCAATACCAAGGGCAAGCGCACCCCCACGTCTCTCCACCGGGAGTTGGGCAAGCTCCTGTGGGAGAAATGCGGCATGGCCAGAAACGAGGCGGGCCTCAAGGCAGCCTTGAAGCGCATCCCCGAATTGCGCGAGGAATTCTGGCGCACGGTCAACGTCGCCGGCGAAGCCCTGGAATTCAACCAGGCGCTCGAATACGCCGGGCGGGTGGCGGACTTCATGGAATTTGGCGAATTGATGTGCCTGGATGCGCTGCACCGCAAGGAATCGTGCGGCGGCCATTTCCGGGAGGAGTATCAAACCCCCGAAGGGGAAGCCCAACGGGATGACGACAACTTCGCATACGCCGCCGCCTGGGAATACCAGGGCGCGGACAAGGCCCCGGTCCTGCACAAGGAACCGCTGGTCTATGAGGAAGTTCACATGAGCACGCGGAGCTACAAATGAATCTGACACTTAAAGTTTGGCGCCAGAAGAACGGCCAGACCCCCGGCCACTTCGAGACCTACCCGGCCAAGGATGTCAATGAAGACATGTCCTTTCTGGAGATGCTCGATGTCGTAAACGAAGAACTGATTGCGAGCGGCAAGGATCCCATCGCGTTCGACTCGGACTGCCGCGAAGGCATTTGCGGCGCGTGCTCTCTGGTGATCAACGGCGTGCCCCATGGCGGAAACCGCGGCACGGCCACCTGCCAGTTGCACATGCGCCACTTCAAGGACGGCCAGACCATCTCCATTGAGCCGTGGCGCGCCCGGGCTTTCCCCATCATCCGCGACCTCGTCACGAACCGCAGCGCCTTCGACCGCATCATCCAGAGCGGTGGCTTTATTTCCGTGAACACCGGCGGCACGCCGGATGGCAATGCCCTGCCGGTGGCCAAGGAAATCGCCGATCGCTCCATGGATGCCGCTGCCTGCATTGGTTGTGGCGCGTGTGTCGCGGTCTGCAAGAACGCCTCGGCAATGCTCTTTGTGGCGGCCAAAGTCTCGCATCTCAATCTCCTCCCCCAGGGGCATCCGGAGAAAAACCGCCGCGCCCTCGCCATGGTCGCGCAAATGGACGCCGAAGGCTTCGGCGCTTGCACCGTCACCGGCTCCTGTGAGGCCGTCTGCCCCAAGGAAATCAGCCTCAACTTCATCGCCAAGCTGAACCGTGATTACGGCATCGCCGCTCTCAAGGGCCACTGACCGAACCTGCTTTTGACACGTGGACGGGGCGCTCTGGCAGACGGGTGCCTGGTTGGCTTTTGGGTGGCGGGGCACCCACGCGCCGGGCGGCTCTCGGCAGGCGGACCTGCGCCGGAACCCGGGGGACCAGCCTCGCCGGCCCGTCACCCGCCAATCGCGAGCAACTCCACTTCAAAAATCAGCGTGGCGTTCGGCGGGATCGCGCCCGGATAACCGTGCGCCCCGTAGGCGAGTTCCGGCGGAATCGTCAGCCGCACCTTGTCACCCACCTGCATCGTGGCGACTCCCTGGTCCCAGCCTTGAATCACCTGACCAGTGCCCAGCACAAAGGCAAACGGCTCATCGCGATCCACCGAACTGTCAAACTTGGTCCCGTCCGGCAGCCAGCCCGTGTAATGGACGCTGACCGTATCGCCGCGTTTCGGTGAGGCACCGCCGCCCGGAGTTAGTTTTTCAATTTTCATGACGAGTGTTTTTCTGTGGCTGGCGGATGACCGGACGTCCGTCCTGGACAGCCCCGGGATCAACGACCTTGCCCGCGACAGTATGGTCGCTCAAGCTCGCCCTGCCAAGCCGGCGATCCATTTTTCAAAAACGCTCTGACTAAACTTTAAAAGATATGCCGGTTTACGATGCCCCCTCGCCAATAACGGATCAGAGCGTGGTCCGGCCGGTGGCGGAGTGACTGGCGGGAAGGCGGCCCCTTGGCTATTGGGATTGGCCTGGCTTGCGGCCGCTATTTGAAGACTTTGCCAGCCGGGTTTTTCCCACCACGCCGATTTGCGGGCAAAGCGCCTGAATTTCGCAATGATTGCAGTCGGGTGAACGCGCGGCGCAGCGCCGGCGTCCATGCCAGATCAACCAGTGGCTGAAATCGGTCCATTGTTCCGGGGGCGCAAGGCGCATCAGGTCCTGCTCGATTTTCCCGGGGTCCTTTTCGCGGGTGAGTCCCAGGCGTTGGGAAAGCCGAGTCACATGGGTATCGACCACCACGCCCGCATTGATGCCGAAGGCATTACCGAGGACGACATTGGCGGTTTTTCTTCCAACGCCTGCGAGGGCGGTCAGTGCCTCCAGGGTCCGGGGCACCTGGCCGGCGTGATCGCGCTGCAAGGCCCCGCAACAGGCCTGAATGTTTTTTGCCTTGTTGCGAAAGAAACCGGTGCTTTTGATTTGTTCTTCGAGTTTGGCCAGGGGAACGGCCGCGAAGTCCGCCGCCCCGCTGAATTGCTTGAACAATTCGGCGGTGACCATATTCACCCGTTTGTCCGTGCATTGGGCGGAAAGGATGGTGGCGACGAGCAGTTGCAGCGGCGTGGAAAAAGTCAGCTCGCAGTGGGCATTCGGATAGGTTTTTTGCAGCCCGGCGATGATTTGCCGGGCGCGCTCCCGGCGGACCTCAAATCCCTCACGTTTCATAGCCGGCAGGTTAACTCCAAGTCGCCTGCAAGGCTAGATGGCAAACCGGAGCGGAGCATCTGGCTGGCAATCGCCACCCGCCGGCGAGCGCGGACCGTCCCGATCCGCTCAACTGGCTTTCCACTTTTGAGTTGTTAACCGTCCAGCGGCAGCGGAGCATTGAAAGCGATGCTAACGCGATGGGCACCTCGCCGCTCCGATGAACAACCGGCTGAGAATTGAAACCGAAAAACTGGTCCGATCCTGGACCCGGCATCACCCCGACATGCTGCGGGATTACCTGGTTTCCGGCGTGGAAGACCCGCGGCTCAACCTCCAGAGTGTGCTGACCCGGCATTTTCTGGCACGCGGCGTGATGGAGCACCCTCCCGCGAGGTTGATGGAACAGGAAGTCATGTTCTCTGCAGCCATGAACCGGCTTCTGGAAGTCGCGAGCAGGCTGAATACCCAGGAGGACTCGGAGGCGCTGCTGCATGCCTTGCGCGCCGGTGCCGATAACTTCGAGGGCGTGCCGGCGCCGCGGGTTTTATCAAGCCTGTTCCCCCGTTTGCCGGCCGTGGTGGAGGGCGGGGTGGTTCCGAATTACCTGGAGGATTTTCTGGCCGGTTTCGAGCCTCCAAAGGGCCGGGCGCCGCGCATCCCGGAATCAATCCTGGAACTCTTCCTGAAGCTTTGGCGGCGGGCTTTGGCGGATGGCATGCCGGCGCTCGAAAAACCATGCAAGGCGGTGCTGGAGGCGGCCTGCGGGTCGGCCAATGATTATCGGGTGTTGCGGGCTTGCGGTTTTTCCCGGGTGCTGGATTACACCGGGTTCGACCTGTGTCCCGCCAATATCGAGAACGCGCGAGGCCTGTTTCCCGATGCTCGATTCATGGTGGGCAACGTGTTTGAAGTGCCGGCGGGCGACCAATCCTTCGACCTTTGCTTCAC
This sequence comes from Verrucomicrobiota bacterium, assembly GCA_038209025.1. GTDB lineage: Bacteria > Verrucomicrobiota > Verrucomicrobiia > Limisphaerales > UBA8199 > JBBQYD01. Next base: position 7,807 of record JBBQYD010000029.1, read on the forward strand.
ACACGATCTCTTCGAGCATTTGTCAGCGGAGGGGATCGAGACAGCGGCGGCCGAGTTGTGCCGGATCACGCGGTGGGGGCTCAGTGTGGCATTCTTTAATATGGAGAACCTCCCCGCGCACCACTTCGAACCGTATGAGGATTACCATTGGAACATCTTGAGCGCGGAGTGCATGCGGGAGGTTTTTGCCCGGCAGGGGTTCGAGGCGCGCATGATTCACGTTGGCACCTTTCTCCGGGAGCAGGCGGGGTGCGACGCCACGCACAATTCGAATGCCTGGACGTTCTGGCTGGAAAGGCGGGCCAAAGGCCCAAGCCGTTGAGGGAGGCGCCGGTGTCACGCGGCGGCCAATCCAACCCGGTTGCGTTCCTGGTCCTCAGCCTGGGCCGCCGCTAAAAACGGACCTGAGCGCTGGCCACATGTGCGCTGAGTCCTTCCACCTCACCGAACTTGCGCACGGCCGGCAAGGCTTTCCTCAGTGACGCGCGGGTATATTCCACCAGGCTGGTGCGGCGTTGGAACTGGTCCACGCTCAAACCCGGGAAGGAAACCCCCGCGCCGCCGGTGGGCAGCGTGTGGCTGGGGCCGGCCACGTAATCGCCGAGCACGGTGGGCGTCCAGGGGCCGAGGAAAATCGCGCCGGCAGTGTAAATGCCCTGGCTTACCTGGCGGGCCTGGCGAGTCATTACCTCGCAGTGTTCCGGCGCCAGGACATTGGTCAACGCGAGGGCGTCCTCCATGGTCCTGACCTGCACGAGCCAGGTTTCCCGCCGCATGGCTTTGGCGATGAGTTCGTGGCGCGGCAGTCCGGGCAACTGCCGGGCGATTTCTTTCTCCACCGCCTTTTGGAGCCTGGCTGAGGTGGTGATCAGCCAGCAGCGTTCGTAACCGGAGCCATGCTCCAGTTGAGCCAGCATATCCGCCGCCACGGACTTCGCTGGGGCGGAGTCATCTCCCAGGACGAGCAGTTCGCTCGGGCCCGGCAGGAGGTCAATGGCCACGTGGCCGACCACCAACCGTTTGGCGGCGACCACATACGCGTTGCCGGGGCCGAAAATCTTTTGGACTTTGCGCAGGGGCCCGACCCCGTAGGCCATGGCGGCAATTGCCTGGGCTCCGCCGACGCGCCAGATTTCGGTCGCCCCGCCGGCCCGGGCGGCGTACAGCAACGCGGGGTTGACCGTGCCATCCTTGCCGCAGGGGGTGCAGACCACGATTTCGCGGCAACCGGCAACCCGGGCCAGGGTGACCGTCATGATCGCGGTGGATACCAGGGGGGCCATCCCGCCGGGGATGTAAACGCCTACGCGCTGGAAGGGATCGAATTTCTCCCCCACGACCGCCTGGTGGGAATTGCGCATGCTCCAGCCTTTCCGCCGTGATTTGGCCGCGAACCTCGCCACGTTGCGGTCGGCTTCAGCGATGGCCGCACGCAGGCTGGGATCGGCCTTCAGCGAAGCCGCCACCAACTCCGCCTGGGTCACCTGCAACTGCCCGGGGAGCAGTTTCGCGCCATCGTATTTTTCCGTCAGTTCACAAAGCGCGGCTTCGCCCCCGGTGCGCACCTGGTCAAGGATCGCGCGCGCGCGCTGTTCGATCTCCGGATCGAACAAGCTCGAGGGAGCGGTTAATTGCCTGAGTTGCTTCGTGAAATCAGGATCGGTGTGACGGATCACGTTCATGAAATCAGGCTAGAGGATGCCCCGGGTAAAGTCAAAGAGGCCAGCACTGTCCCTCGCTGGCGCGACGGCACGTGGGCCGCGAACGGACGGGGGGGTTAGCCGAGCGATTGCAGGATGCTTCGGGCGGCGGCGGCGGGGTCTTTGGCGCCGTAAATGGGGCGGCCAACCACCAGCCAGGTGGCGCCCGCGCTCATGGCCTGGGCCGGGGTGAGGGTGCGCTTTTGGTCATCAGCGGGTTCGGCGCCGGTGCGGATGCCCGGGGTGATCAACTGAATTTCAGCCGGCAGCAAGATGCGTAACGCGGCAATCTCCAAAGGTGAACAGACCAACCCCCGCAGCCCGGCTTCCACCGCCAGCGCTGCCAGACGTTCCACTTGCCGGCCTGCGTTGCTGGCGCAGCCAATTTCCGTGAGGGTTTTTTGATCCATGCTCGTCAGGACCGTGACGCCCAGAACCAGGGGTGGTTCGAGGCTTAGTTTTGCCGCGGTCTCGCGGGCCGAATTCTCCGCCGCGCGCATCATCTCCAATCCGCCGCCGGTGTGGATCGTGAGCATTTGGACGTCGAGCCGCGTGGCGGCCGCGACGGCTTTGGCCACGGTGTTCGGGATATCGTGAAATTTGAGGTCGAGGAAGACCTGCCCGCCCCCCTGGCGAATCTGGCGGACGATATCCGGCCCGGCGCTCGTGAACAGTTCGCTGCCGATTTTGAAGGCGCCTGCGTACGGCGTCAGTTCGCGGGCGAGGCGGAGAGCATCGACGGCGTTGGGAACATCCAGAGCTACAATGATCGGGTTGCGCATAGGTCGGGCGTTATTCAACCCGAAGGCGGAGGCCGGGACAAGGTTGGAGTGGGGAGGGGAATTCAGCCTCGGTTTTCCGACATCTCGAAGAGGGCGGATTTGACGGGAAGGATGCCGGGCGGGTAGGATTCGGCCATGCTCCGGTTTTTACAGGCCTGGTTGTTTGCGCTGCTGTTCATTTACGCAACCCCAAGAGTTGCGGGCGCGGCGGGGACCAATGGGGTGGAACATCTCGGTCCCGAGTTCCCGGAGCGGCCGACGGCCGATGCGATTGTTCAGCAGTTCATGCGGAAGTACGAGGTGCCGGGGCTGTCGCTGGCGATTTCAAGGAACGACCAGATGGTGTACGCGGGCGCTTTCGGTTGGGCCGATGAGAAACGGTCGCAGCCCCTGACCCTAACGAACCGGTTGCGCATGGCTTCGTGCTCGAAACCGATCACCGCCCTGGCGGTACTGCGATTGGTGGAACAGGGCAGAATCAATCTGGATGCGCCGGTTTTTGGCAAAGACGGCTTGCTGGGAACCGGGTATGGGGTCCCGACCTTCGAGCGGAAGCCCGCCGTGATTACCGTGCGACACCTGCTCCAGCATGCCGCGGGCGGCTGGGGAAACAAATCCGCCGACCCCATCTTCGATTATCACGATCTCGGGCTTGACGACATCATTCGCCGCACGGTGGCCGAGCGGGAACTGAAATCGGCTCCCGGAACTGCTTACGCCTATTCTAATTTTGGCTTTGCGCTGCTGGGCAAAATCATCGAGAAGGTCACCGGCGCCACCTACGAAGCGGCGGTGCGAGACCTGGTGCTGCGTCCGTGCGAGGCTGCGGGCATGCGCATTTCCGCCATGCGGGGAGCGCGTCCGGAGCCGGATGAGCCCCATTACTTCGGCGCGCCGGGTGAGCGTCCCTATCGATTGCGCCCGGAGATCATGCAGGCGCACGGGGGGTGGATCGCGACTCCGATGGAGTTGCTGCAGGTGCTGGACCGGGTGGATGGCAACGCGGCGGTGCCTGACATTCTGCAGGCCGAATCACTTCAACTGCTAATGCGGGAAGGAGTCCCCCGGAGCAACTACAGCCTCGGTTGGTCGGTCAACCGGGCGCGGAACAAATGGCATCTGGGGAGCATGCCGGGCACCTTCGCGATGATCTGTTGCGCGTCGAACGGATTTAATTGGGCCCTGCTGATGAACACCCGTCCGACCCAATCGAAGTTCAGCACCGATGCCGATCAATTGGTATGGAAGATTCTGGAGTCGGTGCGTGATTGGCCCCGGAAAGCCGCGGAATGAAACCGGAACGCAAGCCCGATCTTCGTGCAAGGCAGGAACAACTCCTGCGCCGGTACGAGTACGCTGAGCAGTTCAGAAACCGCCGCCGCCGGCCATTCTGGTTTTACCTGCTGATTTACAGCATCGGTTTCTCGGCGCCCGTGGTGGCGTTAATGTTTCACCCGGGGGGCATCGGTGGCTTTTGGTGGCCGGTAATGGTCGTTGGGATCCTCCTTGCCAGCTACTACACCTGGATGAACGCCGCCCCTTTCTGCCCGAACTGCAAACGGAATATTGTTTGGACCAAGGCGGTGCATTGTCACGTGTGTGGCGAGCCTCTGAAGGGCAGCCGCTGTGATCGCTGTGGAGTCAACCAATCGTGGACGCTCATTTTCGGTTCGATGAACAACACCGGAAATCGCCAACGGGTCTCCTACTGTCCAGCGTGCGGCGCCTGGCTGGACAGCCAGTGTTACCGCTGGCTGGGCGGCGGCTCGAGCAGCGGTTGACTTGGCGGGTCGGATGATCTGGAGGCGCCTCAAGCGTAGCACCGAATTTCGTAGAGCCGCGCCTCTTGGCTGCCGTTGGTGGCGGTGATTTTGATGCGTAGCGCGTCAGCGCTGAACCGCGGGAACTCGTGCCGGGCGATCCTTTGGTAGTTTCCGGTGTATTTGCCGAGGCTCTTCCATTCTTTTTGCCCGGCCGGCTGAAAAAGCAGCTCGTAATCGCGAACGGTTTCCGGTTGGGGCGCGCGGATGACCTTCTTATTAACGCTGTCCTGATGGCTCAAGGTGAGCTCGCGCTGGAAGCCGGTATCAAAGGTGATTTGCACCAATCGCAGATTCTGCGCGGCTGCCCATCGGAGGTCGAGGTGGGCGTCCGGGGTGAGTTCGGCGGCCCAGCGATTCTCCCATTTTCCGGGCAGATCCCGAGTCCAGCCATTGATGACATTGGCGGGGTCGGCATCCGGCAGAGCCGCCGGGGCGGTGACCTCGGCTTTGGGGGCGAGGTCGAGCGGGTCGGCGTTGCGGACGCCGCGGATGGTTTGATCGTCGCGCAGCAGGACTTGCTGCAACTCGGCGACCAACTCTTTCTTCGCGGCGAATTGGCGGGGCAGGAGGTGGTGCTGGAGGCAGACGGCGGCCGCGGTGCCCATGGCCTGGCCCATCACCGCGCAGGTGGCCATGACCCGGGCGCTGGTGAACGCCACGTGGGTCGCGCTGAGGTTGCGTCCAGCCATCATCAGGTTGGCGATGTTCCGGCTGTAAAGTGATCGCAACGGGATGTTGTAGGGGAAGGGCGGGGGCAGTTGGCGGGCGGGCTTGAGTTCCGGGCGATCAAAACCGGTGGGTGGATGATCATCCATGCTCCAGCCACCGATACAAACGCCATCAAACAGTGGCTCGGCGGTGCCCATGAGGTCCTGCTCCTTGAGAACGTGGTCGCCGACCAGCCGGCGGCTGCCTCGTTTCCCTGGAACCATGCCGAGCCAGTCGAGCGCCCAGTTTGCGCTGGACGGATGGTCTCCCGAGTTCTTGATGTAATCCCAGACTCCCAGGGCGATGGCGAGCAGCTCGGAACGAATGCGTTCCTGGTCCCTGATGGTGTCGAGGTCGCCGCCCCATTCGACCCACCAGTAGCCGTATTCCCAGGAGCGGATGGATCGCATGCGGAGCATTTCCTTGGTGACTTTGCGCGCCCATTTGGGCGGCGTGAACGGCATGGGCTGGCCGAAATCGCGCGAGGTGAAGAGGATGGTGCTGCCCAGGGTCTGGTGGTCAGCCTGCTCCAGGGCCAGCGACTCGCCAAATTCGGCTTTGCTCTCTCGTCCGCCGCGCAGCTCCGCCCCCGCTTCCAATCCGAGACGGCAGTCCCCGGTGCAATCGGCATACAGTTTGGCGGCGAGGCGATAAACGGTTTCCAGTTTGTCGCTGCGAGCGAGCACCCGCTGGATTAAGCCATCGCGCACTTCCGCCGCGCAACAGGCGGTGTCCAGGAGCAGCGTGATGTTGGGCTCGGATTTAATCTTATCGTAAAGCAGGAGGTCCCACATTTCACGGCTGCGTTGGGGATTGTGAACCGCGTCGTCCAGGCGAAATTCCTCGATCAAACCGCCCTCCCGCCACCCTGGCCGGCTGCCATGCATATCCGCGCCCACAATGTGCATCTTCACCTCGCTGGATGAGTTCCCACCCAAACGCGAGCGGTCCTGGACCAGCACTACTTTCGCCCCGTGCCGGGCGGCGGCCACGGCGGCGCAGACACCGGCCATCCCGCCGCCGGCCACCAGCAGATCACACGACAGATCCACCAGCGCCAGGTTGGGCTCCCCTTCAAACCGCCGGGGGTCGGGACTGGGAGGATCGGTGCGCTTCGGTTCGGCCGGGTTTCCCGGCGACGGTTGGCTGGCACTGGGCTGAGCCCAACCAGCGAGATTCACGAAGACCGAGCAGGAAGTCGAGGCGGCGGCGAGCTTCACGAAATTGCGGCGTTTCATCGGAGGCCAATATTAGCCGCCACGATGAAGGGGGCAAACATCTAATCATCCCCAGCCGCTAAAAAGATGAAACCACCTGGCGTGCGAGGATCGCCACGCGGCCCAAGATTCAAGGTCGGTGCAGGTCCGCCGCCTTTTGGCGGGTGGCAATGAAAGTCGCGACGGCGTGGTAAAGGGCACGGACTTCCGGATCGGCGGAACGGCTCAGGTCGAGGACTGTGCCGCCGCCTTCATACCAGGCGAGCGCGGCGTCAGCCGCAGCTCCTTCTTTCTCAAACGTGGACAGATAAGCGCGGAGTCGAGGCCGGAACACATCTGGAGATTTAATGGCGCGGGAATCGAATTCCACCTCCATGCCCATGCCGTTGGTCCGGCCAAACGTGCAAGCCTCGGCCAGCCGGGAATCGGGCACTTCCGGATGGAAGAAATGGTTGGGCTGCTGGTAGGCGGCATCGAAACCCATGGCCCGCCAATGGGCGGCTCCTGAGGCGCGCCAGTAGGGAATCCAATAGAATTTCTTGCCGCGCTCATGGATCGCGGCGGCAACCCGCGGAAGCACGTTGGTCGCGCTGCCGCTTTGCTCGGCCACCCAGTAGAATCCCGCCAAACGCAGGTGCTTTGGCGCGCGCGCTTTCCAGAGGGCAAGGGCGCGGTCGATGTGCCAGGAGCAAGCCGCAACCCGATCCGCCGCGTTGGTGAAGTTCAAGTTGCGGCCGTTAAGCTGACCCCAATCGGTTTGCCCGAAGATGGGTTCAGGCAGGGTGAGGACCACCTGCCGGGGGCGCTGGGGTTCGCCGATGCGGCGCGCGGCCTCGGCAAGGGATTTGTCCAAGGCATTAATGGCGTGGTCGGCCTGGAAATTACGTTCCAGGAGCCATTCCCAATCGGCCTTGCGTCCCGGTTTTTGGCCGTAGCCCTTGGCGTATTCGCGGCCGCGAAAATCGCGAAACTCAATGAAGAGGAACCCGTCGTAGAGCCACTCTTCCCTTCCAGAGACGGTATTGGTCCAGCTCACATAGGGGGCAAGTTGGTCTTTCGTCCAGGGCAGACGCTGCGTGCCGCCTTGATAAATGAGGGCCAAGTCGGCCATGCCGGCGCCATTCGTCCCAAACCAGGGTTGAAAAGTGGCCGCGGGCAGGCCATTAAGGCCCGCCAGAATCACCCACAAACCCAGCAGGCTCGGCGGCAGCAAACCACGGAATCGAGAAGCGCTCATGGTAAATAGAAACGCCGGAGCCGTACGGTTGGACGACGCGGCTCCGGCGGCATGAATTGAAAACAACCTCAACTGATGAATGCTGCGTGAACCGCCTTCATGGCTTGTTCACCTTTAGCAAGGTCGATCACGACCGATACCTTGATTTCACTGGTGGAGATCATGTCGATGTTGATGCCCTCTCTGGCCAGCGTGTCGAACATCTTGCCGGCTACGCCTGTGTGGCTCTTCATGCCCACCCCCACAATGGACAGCTTCCCGATGTTTTCGGTGGCAATGACTTTGCCGTAGGCAATTTCGGTCTTGAGCGATTCGATCACCTTCTGGGCCTTGAGCAAATCCGGTTTGTCCACGGTGAAGGACAGGTCGGTGGCGGGGGCGCCGCTGCCGTGGCTGATGTTCTGCACAATCATGTCCACGTTGATCGTGGCGTCACCCAGGGCCTTGAACACGCGGGCGGCCATGCCCGGTTTGTCGGGCACCCCCACGAGCGTCAGTTTGGCCTGGTTTTTATCGAGGGACACGCCGCGCACGACGATGCCTTCCATGCTGTTGGTTTCCTCTTTCACAATCGTTCCTGGGTTGTCGTTTAAACTGGATCGGACTTCAAACACCACGCCAAATTTCTTGGCGAACTCGACCGAGCGGGATTGCATGACCTTGGCGCCGAGGCTGGCCAGTTCGAGCATCTCGTCATAGGAGATTTCCTCGAGCTTGCGGGCATTGGGCACGATGCGCGGGTCGGTGGTGTACACTCCGTCCACATCGGTGTAGATCTGGCAAAGGTCGGCTTTTAGAGCGGCAGCCAGCGCGATGGCGGTCAGGTCCGAGCCACCGCGGCCGAGCGTCGTCACCTGGCCTTCAATGGTTTGGCCCTGGAAACCCGCGACGATCACCACGCTGCCAGCGTCCAGCAGGTCGTGGATTTTCTGGGGCGTGATGTTCTGAATCTTGGCTTTGGTGTGGACCCCGTCAGTGACGATCCCCGCCTGGGCTCCGGTGAGGGAAACCGCCGCCACACCCAGGGAATGCAGGGCGATGGCAGTCAGGGCGATGGTGGTTTGCTCGCCGGTGGCCAGCAGGACATCCATTTCTCGCTCATTGGGCAGGGGCATGATCGCCTTGGCCATCTTGATGAGGTTGTCCGTGACGCCGCTCATGGCGGAGACCACCACCACGACTTTGTCCCCGCGGGAACGGTAGCCCGCGACCCGGGTGGCGACATTCTTGATGCGCTCGGGGTTCGCCACCGAGGTGCCGCCGAATTTTTGAACAATGAGTGCCATAAAATCCGCGCAGATTTATACGTTAAACCAGCGGAAAGCCAAGTTTAAAGGAACGGCGGCCCTTCGCGAATCCGTTTGCGTCCGGGGTGGGGAATGGCCCGGAGTCAGGTCGCGCATGACCGAGCACGCAACCATCACCATCCTGGTCGAGAACAGTGTGAACATTGGCGGATTGCGCGCGGAACACGGGGTACCGTTCCTCCTGCGACACGCCGGGCGCAGACGGTTGTTCGATACCGGGCAACCCGATCTGCTGATGCACAACGCGCGGCCGATGGCATTGAGCCTTGAAGAGTTGGACATTCAGAAAACCGTGCCGGCTCACGCCCCCGGCGCGGTGCCCTCTCCCGGCTTTGGAGAGCGTTTCCGGGACGCTGTTCGGCCTGCCCGGTGGGGACCAGTTTTGTCTTTTAACGGGTCCTTGCGTAAAAGAAATCCCACAGCCAGGCCGAGTTGAAGGCGAGTTGGGTGAGTTTTGGAGAATCCGTCGCGCGCATGATGAGAGATTGGAGCCGGTGAGCCCAGGCCAGGCGCCGGGAGAAAGCCGCGTCGAATGCGGACGCGATGGTGCGCCGGGTCATATCCCAGTCCTGTCGGCCAAGGCTGTAGTCGAGCAACGGCGTGGCCGCCAGGCTGGCCGATTCAAACGCCATGGACATGCCGTTGCCGGTCACGGGTGGAATCATCGTCATGGCGTCCCCGATGCGGATTTCGGAGCTGTCAGCAGCCTTCCCGGGCCGCAGGTCGAGGCCGGCGACCGAACAAAAAGTCTCCTCCAGCAGCGAGGCGGTGGCGAGCCGCTCATGCAGCACGCTGCCGGGCGGCCCGCGCAGGATTTCCCGCCAAACCACCGGGCTGGCGGCAGTGCCGGGCGCTTTCCGGAAAACCCCGCAGACATTCACCTCGCCGCCGGGCAGGCGGCAGATTCCCACGTAACCGCCGGCCAGGAGATGCATCTCCAGGTCAGCCGTCAGTGTCACTCCGCGCGCGTGCGCTTTCAACCCGAACCAGCGTGGTTCGTCGTCCTGGGGGTGCAGGCGGCGCCCGCTGGCGCGGACGATTCCCTCGCCGGCAATGGTTCCCGGAAACCTCCTTGCTTCAAACAGGACACCGCCCAGGCGTTTGAATTCACCCGCGAGCAGCGGATCAAGGTCATAGCGGGAGATGCAGAACCCCGGGAGGGGGAAGTGTCGGATGGGCGACCGGGAGCACCCACGAAAGAACATGGCCGTGCGGGCGGGCAGGGCGTGGCCGACGGCCAGCAACCGCGTTAAGCCAAGCTGGCTCAGCACTTCCTGGCCGCGTCCATTGATGAATTCCCCGCAGACCCGGTGGCGCGGGTGGCGCCCAGCCTCGTAAATCTGGACCGGGGCGTTCCCCTGGCGCAAGGCAATGCCCAGGGTCAAACCGGCGAGGCCGCCTCCAATAATGGTGAGGGGTTTAGTGGCCATTTCCTCGTTGCGCCATAAACAAGTGGCTGAATAACCCCGCTCGGGTTTCCCGCAACTCCCAGCCGCGCGCGGTCCACAGCCGGGAAAGGTCATCGCCGGTGAATCCGGCGCGCACACTGACGACCGCATCGTGGCGGGTCACCGCATTACAGCCGATCAGTCCCACCAGCTTGCTGGCTGCCAAAGGGAGGCGGGATCGGCGGGGCTCCAAAGCCGCGAACACCCGCGCCTCTCCCGCCGCCTGGGCCAGCAGCCCGCGCAACTCGGAGTCCGTAAAATGGTGCAGGAAGAGATTGGCGATGAGGACCTCGCACCCCGACGCGCGGCCCGCGGCGAACCAATTGAAGACATCCGCCACGACCAGCTCCACCTTCCAGCCCAGCGCCGTCAGTTGGCCGCGCGCCTCAGCGCAAACCGCGGGCTGGCGGTCCACCAGCAGCGCTCGTGTGCCGCGCCAGCCGGGTCCCAGCCGACGCGCAACCCCGGCCAGCAGGTGGCCATCCCCCGCGCCCAGTTCCGCCAAGGCGGCGGGCGGAGCGGGACACGTCCCCGCCAGCAGTCCAGCCAGCAGTCCGGGGTGGCCCATCAAGCGGTTCAACCGCCGCAAATCTCCGCGGGAGCGCATCGCATCCGGGTTCTCCGGCGGCAGTTGATCGAGCCATTCGGCTTGCGGGCAACGCATTCCTGGAGTGGCCGTCCCTGGGCCCGTGATGAACATGCCCCAAACTATAGCGCCACTGTCGGTTTTGCGCCAGCGGGCGGGGCCCCCGCCTGCCTACCAGCGGGCCACGCTCAGCGTGCTGGAGCCGCCCGCGAGTTTTTCCACGGTGATCCGGGTGGCGATGCGTTCTTTGAGCAACGCCACATGGGAAATCACGCCTATCATCTTGCTGTCTTGGCGAAGCGACTCCAGGGCCGAGATGGCGACGTCCAAAGTATCCGTGTCCAGGGAACCGAAGCCCTCATCGATGAACAGGGAATCGATGCGGGTGTTGCGGCCCGCCAGGTCGGCCAGCCCCAGCGCCAGCGCCAGGCTTGCCAGGAAGCTCTCGCCGCCGGAGAGGCTGGCGGTCGGACGCCGTGCCCCGGCCTGGTAGAGGTCCTCGATTTCCAGGTCCAGTTCCTCGCTGCTGTTCCGTCGAATACGGTAGCGGTCAGTCAAGCGCTGCAAATGGTGGTTGGCGTGACGCACCAGCACGTCCAGGGAAATGCCTTGGGCGAACCGGCGGAATTTGCGGCCGTCAAAGGAGCCAATGAGCCCCTGCAAACGGGTCCAGACGGTTAACCGTTGTTCGTCCTCCTGAATGGCCGAAGCCTGGGCCGCGGACTTCGTTCGATTCTGCTCATCCTGCTTCAGTTCATGCGCCAGCGCGCCAGCTCGGGCGGTGGCCGCGAGGTTGCTTTTCTGGCGGCTTTCGCAGGCGGCCTTTAACTCCGGGATGACGGCGGCTTCCTCCGCCCCGTTCTCCCGCAACCGCGCAATGTTCGACAGCACCTGGTCCAAACCGCCTTTGAGTTTGTCGGTCTCGGATTGCAGTTTCTCCGCCAGACCCTGGATGCGGGTTGCTTCCGCTTCCGGCAACCGGGCCGATTTGAGTCCCGCCAGGGAGCCGAAGGCGGTGGTCCGCGCGAGCCCTTCGAGACTGATCATCAAATCCGCCGCCTTCTTTTTCACCACCTCGCTTTGCGCCAGCCTGGTCTCAACCGCGATGCGCCTTTCCTGAGCGTGCTGCTCCAAATCGGAGCACTGCGTTTCGGCTATTTCCAGCGTGGTCCAGGCGGCTGCATACTTTCCGATCTCCGCCTTTGCGAGGGGCGGTTCGCCGGGCGCCTGCAGTTGTTGCTTTTCCGCCAGCCGCAGAGCTTTTTCCCGCGCCTGGCGGGATTGGGTGTCGATCGTGGCAACCTCCGCTTTGACTTGGTTGGCCGCCAGGCTCGCCCGGTCGCGCGCCGCGAGTTGCTCCCGGTGGGCGTCCTTGCGCGTTTTCAAGGCGTTGACGCACGCCGGTTCTTCCCCGGGTGGCGGGACGGAGACCGCGTAAACACCAAGGGCATTTGCGAGAGCCTCCGCGATTTTCGCCGCGTCGGCCTCCCGGGCGCTGAGCTTGTTGCTCTCGGTTTCGCGATTCGCCTGGGATGCCGCGATCTGCTTCTCGAGCATTTCAACCTGGAGCCCGGCGTTGCTCAGGCTCGCTTCCGCTTTCGCCGCGGCCGTGTTGCAGGTGATGAGCAATTCACGCGTCTGCCGGATCTTTTCGAGGTCCGTTTTCAACGGTCCCGCGCCGGTCTCGCAGGCCGCCTGCGCCGCTTGCAGAGCCGGGAGGCTCGTTTCGGTGATTTGCTGGGCGCGCGCAAACGCCGCCCGGTGTTCGAGCGCGGCATGCCCCTCTTTTTCCAGCGCCTCGACGGCTTC
>JBBQYD010000030.1:0-20261 GCA_038209025.1 Verrucomicrobiota bacterium
ACCAGATTTACGTCAGACTCGTTTATGTCGGCGGCGTCGCCTCGCTTACCTTGGTGGACTCAAACACCATCCCGGTTCGCACCTTCTCCGCGGAGTTGCCCATCGGCAGCCTCGCTCAGATCGTCGGCGCTGACACTGCCTACGTCGGCATTACCGGTGCCACCGGTGGAAGCTCCGCTCAGCAAAGGATCAGCAACTTCACCTTCATCCCCTATCCGGCGATGACGGCAACCTTGGTCAATCCGACCACCCTGGCACTCACGTGGACCGGCAAAGTCGCCGGCTACAAGCTGCAGCAACGCGCCAGCCTGACCACGGGCATTTGGCAAACCGTCGAGACCCAACCCAGCCTGGTAAATGGCGAAAACCAGATCACGGTATCACCGCCGACCGGAATGGGTTACTACCGATTGGTGTTCGAATAATCCAGCCGCGGCCGGGCGGGCCCATCCCTTGCCCGCCGCGAACTTACAGTCAACCAAGGCCGGGGCCTCAAACCCCGGCCTTGCTGTTTTAATCGCGCACGCTTCCGATCCCGTCCTCTCCGCGATCTCCGCCCCTTCCGCGCCACCCCCACCTCAGTTGTTTCCTTCGTGCCTTGGCTGTCCTCTCCCGGTCGGTGCTCATCCGTTCCTATCCGCGGTTCTCTCAGTTCTCTCAACTTGATATTTCAGCCAGAGTTGGCCTATCCTCCTGCGTCTCTTGTCACCACCAACATCGCCATGTTGATCACCAAAACCTTCTCCAGCCTTGCCGTGGCGGTCGTCAGTCTCGGCCTTGCCACTCCCGCCACCGCCGCCCTTGACCCCACGCGCGACCGCATTCTCTACACGGTCGCCACCGCGCACTTGGATACCCAATGGAACTGGACCATCCAGGACACCATCAACTCTTACCTCCCAGCCACGTTGACGAATAATTTCGCGTTGTTCGAAAAATACCCGAACTACACTTTCAGTTTTGAAGGGGCTTTTCGTTATCGGCTGGCCGAGGAATACTACCCGGCCTGGTACGCGGCCATGACCAACTATATTGGCCAGGGCCGATGGCGAGTCACTGGCTCGGTCGTCGATGCCGGTGATGTCAATGTTCCGTCTCCGGAGTCCTTGATCCGGCAGGTGCTTTATGGCAACGGCTTCTGGAAAAAGGAGTTCGGGGTGACCAGCGTGGATATCTTCCTGCCTGATTGTTTCGGGTTCGGCTACGCCCTGCCCTCCGTTGCCGCCCATTGCGGGCTGAAAGGTTTTTCCAGCCAGAAACTTTCCTGGGGCTCAGCCGTGCCCATCCCCTTTCAGAATATCGGCAAGTGGGTGGGCCCTGACGGAAGCAGCATCGTGGCGGTGCTGCGACCCGGAAGCTATACTTCCACCATTGGCACCAACCTCGCCTATGACACCAGTTACCTGACCCGCATCACCAACATGGGCAATGCCACCGGTCTGTTCATTGATTACCGCTACTTCGGCACCGGCGACCAGGGCGGCTCGCCAACTGAAGCCTCCGTGAACTGGCTTCAGCAAAGCGTGGAGACCACCGACGGCTTGCTGAACGTGGTAAGCGCTCCCGCGGATCAGCTTTTCCGGGATCTAACCCCCGAGCACCTCAGCAGGCTCCCGGTCTATCAGGGAGAACTCCTCCTCAAAACCCATAGCACCGGCACCTACACTTCCGAGCCGGAGATGAAAAATTACAACCGCCAAAACGAATTGCGGGCCGACGCGGCGGAACGGTTGGCGACCATGGCGGACTGGCTCCACGGCGGAACCACCTACCCGCAGGAGCGGCTCAACAAAAGCTGGGAGCGGTTCCTTTGGCATCAGTTTCATGACGACCTCACCGGCACCAGTATTCCCGAGGCCTACACATTCTCCTGGAACGACGAGTTGCTGGCATTAAATGAATTCGGAGCCGAGGCCACCCATGCGGCCGGCGTGCTGGCGAAGGCCATGGATACCACGGCGTCCGGGGTCGCGCTCGTGGTCTGCAACACCCTCTCCATCCCCCGCGAAGATATTGTGGAAGCCTCTGTGGTTTTCACCAATGGCCTGCCGGCAGCGGTCAGGGTGTTTGATTCGAAGGGCGGCGAAGTGCCCTCCCAGGCGGGTGTCCCGACAGGCACCACTTTGCCCATCACTTTTCTGGCTTCCGTCCCGGCCAACGGGGCCGCCGTGTTTGATGTCCGCCCGGCCGCCTCGCCAAGTTCGCTGAATACCGGACTCGCCATCTCCACGTCCCAGCTCGAAAACGCCCGATATCGTGTGCAACTGAATGCCCATGGCGATGTCGCCTCGGTTTTTGACAAACTGCACCATATTCAGTTGCTCAGCGCGCCGGTTCAATGGGCGTTCCTGGCGGAAACCAGCACCGTCTATCCTGCCTGGGAGATTCCTTATTCGGCCACCGCCGCGGCTCCGTATTCGTTTCTGGGCGGGACTCCCACCGTGGAAATCCTGGAGAACGGCCCCGCCCGGCTTAGCCTGGGCGTCACCCGTTTGAATGCCGGATCCACCTTTACCGAACGGATCCGGCTCGCCGCAGGTGGCGGCGGTGACCGTCTGGAATGGGATGTCTCGGTGACCTGGGGAACACGCCAGACCTTGCTGAAGGTGGTTTTCCCACTCTCAGCCACCAACTCCATGGCCACCTACGACCTGGGGCTCGGAACGATCCAGCGCCCCAATTCCAACGCCAATTTGTACGAGGTGCCCGCCCAGCAATGGGCCGACCTCACCAGCGCCGATGGCGCCTTTGGCGTCACCCTGATGAGCGATTCGAAATATGGCTGGGACAAACCCGACAGCCGCACCTTGCGGCTCACGACCTTCCATACCCCGGGGGTAGGGTCCTCCTTTGTTTACCAGGCCACGAACGGATTCGGTTCTCATCGGTTCACCTTCGGCATGATGGGCCATACCAATGATTGGCGAGGCGCTTCCCCCTGGGCAGCGGCCCGCCTGAACCAACCCTTGCAGGCGTTCCAGACTCCCCCCCATGCCGGAACCCTCGGAAAATCATTCTCATTTCTCTCCTGCAACAACTCCAATGTGATGGTCAAAGCCATCAAGAAGGCGGAAAACAGCACGGAAATCATCGTTCGCCTCCAGGAATTGAGCGGTCAGCCTCAGGCGGCCCAGATCACCTTTGCCACCCCCATCAATACCGCCCGCCTGGTCACCGGCGCCGAGGACCACCTGGCCAGCCTGTCTCCTTCCGGCGGCACCCTGACGCTTTCCCTGAGCCCTTATCAGCCGATGTCGCTGGCCGTGACCCTGGCTTCGCCCGCGAGTTTCATCCCGCGCCCCGCGAGCACTCCAGTTCCCCTGCCCTTCAATCTGGACGTCACCACCACCGACGCCAACCGCACCGACGGCAACTTCGAAGCCGGTTACAGTTATCCGGCGGAACTCATGCCCGCGACGTTGGTGCGAGGCGGCATCACCTTCCAGCTCGGCGCCACCAATGATGGCGGATTGAATGCCCTTGCCTGCCAGGGCCAGACCCTTTCTCTGCCGGCCGGGTATGACCGGCTCTATTTCCTCGCGGCCTCCGCCTCCAATGATTTGACGTCCGCATTCTCAATTGACGGCCAGCCGGCCAGCGTCAGTGTTCAGCATTTCTCCGGCTTCATTGGCCAGTGGAACCCGCCCCTGCTCAAACCGGACGAGGTCGCCTGGGTCTGCACCCATCGGCATGCTCCCGCTGGCAATGATGCCTACCGTTTCTGTTATCTGTTCAAATACCGGCTGGACCTCCCGCCCGGCGCGACCACCCTGACCCTTCCCCATTCTCCCAACCTGCGCTTGTTCGCTCTTTCCGCCGCCCGAAACACCACCGCCGATACCACCGCCTCCGGCGGGCCGCTCGCTCAAAATGAGCAGCCCTGGGCGAATGCCGGGCCTGATCGGCGCGTTAACGCCGATCATTCGCTCCAAGCCACCGTCCAACTGGACGCCACCGGGTCCGCCGATCCCGACGGCCAGATCGCCTCCTTCGTCTGGACGACCAACGGGATCGCGCTGGCGACCGGTTCCCGGCCCACCGTCAGCCTCCCCATCGGCACCAACCAACTGGTGCTTGCCGTCACCGATGACCGCGGGTATGTCAGCCGGGATGCCTTGTCCATTATCGTCATGACGCCCTTGGAGGTCTCGCTCACGGCGGTTCCCACGAATGGCGCCACCGCACCCTTAGCCGTGCAATTTGGGGCTCAAGCAACCAGCGGCAATGCAACTCCCGCCGATACCACCGACGACCTGTCAGGAACCGCCACCGCTCAGGGGCAGAACGGCAATTCGGGCGAAGTGGCGGGCAACGCGTTTGACAACCGCCCGGCCTCCAAGTGGCTGGACTTTGCCAACGCCAACCCCGCCACCCGCGCCAGTTGGATTCAATACCGTTATGCCGATAACGCCCGCTACGTGGTTACGTCCTACACCATGACTTCCGCCAACGATGCCCCCGAGCGCGACCCCGCCGCCTGGCAACTCCGCGGCTCCAACGATGGCGGCTCGACCTGGACACCCCTGGGCGTGAGAACGAATGAGGTTTTTTCCGCCCGCCTCCAGCGGCGCTCTTTCACCACGACCAACACCGCCGCCTTTAATCTTTACCGTCTCCAAATTGATTCAGTCGCCAATCCCTCCTCCGCCAATTCAGTCCAACTGGCCGAAATCGAGCTCCTCGGCACACCAGCCTATTCCTACTCGTGGACCTTCGGCGACGGCACGACCTCCGCCCAGCAAAACCCGTGGCACACCTACACCGGCGCCGGCAGTTTCCTGGCCACCGTCGGGGTTTCCTACGGAATGCAAACGGGCACCAACACGGTTTTGATTAATATCGGCGCGCCGCTGACCATCGTGATGACCGCCACCCCAACGAATACCCCGGCCCCGGGTCTCGTCAGGTTCACCGCCCAGGCGTCCGGAGGAAACCTCAACCGCCTCCCCTATGACACCACTGACGATCAATATGGCGTGATTGACGCGCAGGGAGGCAACCCGCCGAATGAAATGCCGGCGAAAGCATTCGACAACACCACCGCCACCAAGTGGCTCGACTTGGCCAGTGCCCATCCCTCCACACGTTCCAGTTGGATCCAGTATGGCTACACCCATGATGCGCGGAGCATCGTCTCGCGCTATACGGTCACTTCCGCCAACGACGCCACCGGCTACCCGCAGCGGAACCCGGCCAATTGGCGTTTGCTGGCTTCGAACGACGCCGGCGGTTCCTGGGACACACTGGACATCCGGAGCAACCAGGTGTTTGCGGCCAATTACCAAACCCTGAGCTTCCCCGTCAGCAATACCAATGGATACAACCTTTACCGCTTTCAGATCGACAGCGTCTCCAACGCCGCCTCCGCTACCTGCATGCAGTTGTCGGAACTGGAATTCATCGGCACGCCCGGGGTTTCCTACACCTGGTCTTTCGGGGATGGCGCAACTTCCTCCGAACAGAATCCTCAGCACCTTTACAGCCGCAACGGCCTCTACACCGTGACACTCGCAGCCTCCGATGGCACCGCGACCGCGTATCAAACAATGCGGGTTAGCGTGCTGCCCTTGGCTCTGCAGGCATCCACCGGTCCGGACAACTCACTTTCGCTCGCCTGGCCAGACTGGGCTTTCGGTTACGAGCTTTACTCCACCACAAATTTAAGCCAGCCGATGACCGCATGGTCAAAGGTCACGAACTCTGTGACTGATTCCGGCGGCCTGTTCCATGTCCAACTCCCGCTTGATTCAGGCAGCCGGTTTTTTCAACTCCATCTCCCGCCGCCCTGAAAACGCAACCACGTTTCGTCCGGAGAAAAGCGGCGCATTTTGCCAGGCTGTCTCGGGCAGACCATGAACGACGCAGACCGTTGCTGAAATTGGTTCTTCTGGGAAAGGATGGGACCCTGGTGATTGGCGTGCCGGCGGACGAACCCGCAACCCAGCCGGGTCAGGCCGGATCAGGATGAACTCCCCACTGGACATCACAACTCCCGTTGAGCAACCTCCGGTCGTGATGAGCGAGACCAGCAATCCACTCTCCTTCAGCCGCGCCGCCCGGAGTCAACCAGGGCGCTCGTACAATCGATTACACAATTTCCTATCAACTGGCTCAGGACGCGAGACGGCCCGGCGGCCTCCCGAAACCTTGAACGCCAGCGCTCCACTATGAACGAGGCGATCCAGCACGAGCCCTCAACGGATGTGGTCGTGACCACGGTGGCCGGCCAGGTCACCCCCACCCATTACTCCGATTCGACGGAGTACAGCGAGATGGTGCTGTCGCTGTTGCGCCAATCGGCCCGGAGCGGCAACGCGGATTCGCAAGCGAAGCTGGGGTCGATGCATGCTTGCGGCGACGGCGTCCCGAAGAATTACGGCGCCGCGCTGGCGCTGCTGCGGCGGGCGGCGGACCAGGGCCACCCGTTGGCGCTCTACAATCTTGGCGTCATGTATGCCCAAGGTTATGGCATCGAGGCCGATCCCGAAGTGGCCTTCAACTGCTACCTCAAGGCGGCGGCGGGCGGCAGCCTGGATGCGCTCAACAATCTGGGGGTCTGTTATCAGCGCGGTTTTGGCTGCGTGCGCAGCCTGGAAGTGGCCTTCGAGAGATTCCGGGAGGCCGCCGAGCGCGGCTATGTCATATCCATTTCCAACTGCGGGTACATGAAGGAACTCGGCCTGGGCACAAACCTGGATGAGGAGGAAGCCCTTCGCTACTATCGCAGCGCCACCGCCCGAGGGTGCGTGGAGGCCGCTTACAACCTTGGCCGCCTGTATCTCTTCACCAACACCTTTTACAACGACTTCGGGCTGGGTCGTGAAGCCTTGCACAAGGCGGCCGGGATGGGTTCGAGCGACGCCTGGAACCTGCTGGGCTGCATCGCATACAAGGGCTTTAAGACCAAGCGCGACTACGAGCAGGCGCGGGAATTCTTCTTGCAGGCGGAGCGTCTCGGCAACGCGGCCGCCCAGAACAATCTCGCCTGGCTTTACCAACACGGCTACGGCGTGCCCGCGGACCTCGAAAAGGCCGTGCACTACTACATCCAGTCCGCGGCGCTGGGTTACTCCAGCGCCCAGTGTAACCTGGGCTACCTGTATTATCACGGCCTGGGCGTCGGGAAGAACGTAACCAGGGCCTGTGAATTGTTCCGGGAGGCGGTGGACGCGGAGAACACCACCGGCATGTTTAATCTGGCGTTGCTGCATTTGGATCCGGACTCCGGTTTCCACGACCCCATCCACGCGGCCTCACTGCTCAAGAAATGCGCGCTGGCCGGCCTGGCCGAGGCTCGAGAGTTGCTGGAGGAAATCCGTTCCAACGAAGCGCCCAGTGCTTAAGCTCATTTACCATACAGGAGTCTTCGGCCCCATCGATCTCGAGTACGACCGGCCAGTCATCCGCGTCGGTCGCAATGAAGATAACGACCTGGTCCTGCGCCACCCTTCGATCGAGCCCCATCACTGCCTGCTGGCGTTCCGGGGCGAGAGGCTGCTTTGCCTCCCACCGCACCAGGATATCCCGTCCCCAACCGACTTGCGGGGTCTGACCGGTCCCGAGCTTGGGCCTGGGGACTCCCTCAGGATCGGCGATCTCGAGTTCAGCCTGGCCCATTCGTCGCGGACCGTGGCCGTCCATGAAATTCACAGCCAAGGTCCGGCGGTTGGAACTTGGCCGGATGATCCAGCCACCGGATCGGGCGGGCAGGCCTGTCAACCGCGTCATTTCTGCCCATACTGCCGGATAGTTGTTCCGGACACCGACGTCAAGCGGGTGGGGTTGGTGGGCCACGCCAAACTCAACTTGTGCCCGAAGTGCAGCCGCTTGCTCGAAACGGAGGTTGAGCCCCAAAAGCCATCTCCGGATCGAAAAAACCGCTAGCAGGCAGCCAGCGGCCTGCTATGCGTTCCGGGCGGTAAAATCGAATACGCTTTAACCGCCGTGAGCGCAAAGGGCGCGGAGAAAAGGACTCCTGAGGGCCACGGGCCGCCGCCGAGCGAGGCGTGTGCGTGTCGTCACGGCTCGCCGCGGGAGCGGCCGGGGATTCAGTGATATGTGACGACCAGGCTTTGACCGGGAGAAGGGATTCGCAATTCGAGGCCCTCGGCCTGCACCTCAGCCCCGGTGACTTTCTTGGCCCGGCGAATCCCGTTTTCGTCGGTGCTTTCGAAGGTGTAAACGCGCTTGGGCGCCAGCCCGTGCAACTCCAGGACGATGCCTTTGAGATTGCAGCCAGGCCGCCGAAAAGCCACCACACAGCCCGCCTGCAGATCCGGTCGATGAAGCTGGAAGGCCGCGAACTGATCCGCGGCGCTGCCTGCGGGGGTTGCCGGATAAAAGTCGCCATACCAGTACTTCCGCAGACTTCTAACCTCGTCGAGCAGGCCGTTAGCCTTGGGGAAGGAAAAGTCCGGGTTGAGATAATCCATTTCACACAGGATGCCGCCCGTGGCGGAACTGCGATAGGTGTATCGGTCCAGTTCCCAGGCCGACGCGGTGTGCAGCGGCAAGTACTCACTCAAGGCCATGGTCTGTTGCTGGTTCCACTCAGGATGCCCCGGCGAACAGGAGGTGTCGCTACGCCACAAGGGCACCGAGCGCTTGCAGGTTTCCAGGTCGATGCGTCTGCCGCCGCTGGCGCAATTGTCAATCCACAGACCCGGATGCCGGGCGCGCAGTTCATCCCAGAACGCATAATGTCCCTCCACGAAGCGAATTTCCGTGATTCCCTGCCGGTTGGTCGTGTCGTTCTTGCGCCAAAACTCGAGCGGATCGATGTTGAAGTCTTCGCGATAGACGTCCACGCCGAATTCCTCGATGCGTGTCGAGATCAGATCGGTCATCCATCTCCGGGCTGCGGGATCGCCGAGGTTGAACAGCCCGCCGTTGGTTCCTCCGAGCACGAATTGCGGGTGCTCGCGGGCAACCTGCGTTCCGGGCGCAACCCGGCAGGGCTCGAACCACACAATGAATTGCATGCCATAGCGGTGGCAAAGATCGCCGATCGGCTTCAAACCGTTGGGGAACTCGGCGGGTTTGCAGAACCAGTTGCCCACCCCCTTGGGAAATCCACCGACAAACCAGCCCGCATCGAACCAGTATGTATCGAACCCCGCGCGATGAGCCGCCTCCACCGCCCGCAGTTGGCCGGCCTCCGTTGCCCAGTCCGGGCGCGAGATGTAGCGGTCGAACGTTTGAAGCGCGATCGGCAGGCGCAAGGGCCGTCCGTTCTGCTTGGGCACCTGTTCGAACAGCATCAACCGCCGGAACCGGTTGTGCGCCGCACGCAATTCGCCCTGCCAGGGCATGATCAGAACCCGTGGTGTCCTGAGCTTCTCTCCCGGGTGGAGAACCAGGTGAGTCTTTTCCATTCCCGCGCGGAAGTGGGTGACGCCCGAGGCGCGCCGCTGGTGCGTTGCCGACCATTGGCCCGACCAACCGATGGCGGTGATGACGCCGTGATCCCGGTAAGTCATGTTCCAGAACGGGAACGCTGTCTCTTGCGACGGCCGGCCCCGCTGGGGCGAAATCGTCCGCGACTGTTCGCAGGCAAGATTCTCTTCCATGGGCGTAAAACTGCTTTGGCTGCACGAATCACCCTGCAACCTGCGAATGGTCACTGCCCGTTTGGAATTCCCGGTATCGAACTCCACGTCCGCCGCCAGGATCTGCTCGAGAATCGGCGTGTCCTGGTTGCCACGATTCTCGATTTCAACCACCCACTCGACGGCTCCGTAGCTGGGAAAAGTGACCGCCCGGGCGGTCACCGCCAGACCGGTCAGCGGATCTTCCCAGGTGGAGCCCACCTCTGAATCGCCAGCCAAGGCTGACCGTTTCCAATCGTGAATGAAATCCCGGGATGGCTTGCCCCCGTATATGAACGAGAACGGCGGCCCCGCGTTGCGCAGCAACCGGAACCCCCGGTTCTGACCCAGCCACAGGTCGCGCCCTCCGCCTACAACGAATCTGGCATCCGCCCAGTCGGCCTGATCAAAACCCGGTCCGTCGGCCGTGGCGTCCACTTTCAGAATCAGCTCCTTCGCTCCGGCGGGGACGGGGAGGTTTACCGGAACCGGCTCGTGTCCGCCTCGCAAGGTCTCGGTCTCAAAGATTTTCGCTCCGTCCAGAAGCGCACTGAATTGGACGCTGCCACGGGCGCCTGCGGTATCGTAATTGTTGTCCACGCCGACAAACGCCTTGAAGGCGGTGGCTCCCGCCGGGATCTCCACCCGAATCTCGCTGTTCGCGTGCGTGCCCAGTCCGCGGTCAAATTTTCGGCCGCCAATTTGAAGCGGAGTCTCGAGGCAAGACTCGTTAAAATGGAGGGTGTTGTGATCCTGCCGCAGCACGGTCAGCCGAGGGTGGCCGGTGTCCGCAGGGGCGTCCGCACGCTCGAATGCGCCGGATACCCATTCCCGGAGCGCGACCACCTCGTCCGGGCTCGCCATGATCGCATCCTGGGTGACCCTCGTTGGCAGGTCGGAATCTGCCGCCAGGCACAAGCTCTGGCACAGAGTGGAGAGGAGGAAGAACGTGATCAGGGACAGCTTCATCAGGGATAAAGACCAAATATGGCTCCGGACGTCAACCCGGGATGGGCCTTCCGGAACCTTTCATAGGACGCGCCCGTTGCCACGTGAATAATTCCTAGACATAGACGCTATTTCTGCTACGAATATCCCCATCTCCAGCAACGCGCGCAAGGCACTCAGTGGCCACGGGACCCGATTCGGCAATCACGGGGCTCCCTACCGGGAGGGCATCCGTGCTGTGCGGGAGATCACGGCGGAAGCGCAACGCCCGCCGGCAATCAGAATAACCGAATACGATTATGTTAGGCATTGACGATCCATTCGTTTGGCTGGCTTATCTCCTGTGCCTCGCAAGCACTGCCCTGTGCGTGATCTATGGGTGGGTCAATCGCAATCGCGGTGACGAACCGCTGGAGGAAGACGACATCCACTGGGCATCCGAAGAGAAGAAGGTGGACGAGAATCTCTAGAGCAACCCACACCCCACAACCCCGGAAAACCCTAAATAGAGGACTCCCCGTATGATGCTAGCCCAAGTCAGCCTCCTCGACATCGTTGTCGTGTTGGTCTATCTGTTCATGACGGCATATCTCGGATGGCTGGGATATCGCGGAACAAAAACAACGTCCGACTACCTGCTGGCCGGCAGGAAGGCGCATCCAGTGATCATGGCGCTGAGCTACGGGGCCACTTTCATCTCTACCAGCGCCATTGTCGGGTTCGGAGGCGTGGCGGGCCTCTTCGGAATGAGCCTGCTCTGGTTGACGTTTTGCAACATCTTCGTTGGAATCTTCATCGCCTTCGTTTTCCTGGGCGGACCCACGCGGCGAATCGGGCATCGCCTGGACGCGCATACCTTTCCGGAATTACTCGGGCGGCGGTATCAAAGCCGTTTCATCCAGATCTTCGCCGGGTTGGTCATTGTCCTCTTCATTCCGCTCTACGGGGCGGCGGTGCTGATCGGCGGCACGGAGTTCATCGCGACCGCAATGGGCATCAATTACGATGTCGCCCTCCTGGTGTTCGCCGTCGTGGTGGCGGCGTATGTGATTGTGGGCGGGCTCAAAGGGGTGATGTACACCGATGCCCTTCAAGGGGTTATCATGTTCGTTGGGATGATGATTCTGCTCTTCTACACCTACGCGAATCTCGGGGGTGTCACCGCCGGTCACCGCGCTCTGACGGGCTTGGCGGACTTGGCGCCGCCCTCCCTTCAAGCCATCGGCCACACCGGCTGGACGGCTATGCCGCGCTTCGGTTTTGGCGAGACCCAGTACAACCTGTGGTGGACGGTAATTTCCACCATCGTGCTGGGGGTGGGCATCGGCGTGCTGGCGCAACCCCAACTGGTGGTGCGTTTCATGACGGTCAAGGACAAGCGCGAACTCAACCGGGCCGTGGGGGTGGGCGGCGTGTTCATTCTCGCCATGACCGGCGTGGC
This sequence comes from Verrucomicrobiota bacterium, assembly GCA_038209025.1. Lineage (GTDB taxonomy): Bacteria > Verrucomicrobiota > Verrucomicrobiia > Limisphaerales > UBA8199 > JBBQYD01. Next base: position 11,977 of record JBBQYD010000030.1, read on the forward strand.
CTTTACCACAGGCGCGCTTTCCAACGCCTATTTTTCCCAGCACGGAGCGCTCTTCACCGGCCGCGTCGTCAAGACCGTGAACGAACAGACGAGGCACGTCTTCATGCAGCTCATGAAAACCAACGATGCGGGGCTCTGGCTGGACGTCGTGGACGAGAAGGCCAGGGATGGCAAGACCGTCCTGAATACGTCCCTGCAACCGCCCAGGCTCGAAAGCTCTGGCAAATGGCTGCCCGTGGCGAAGGAAACCAACGCCGCCGGCAACCTCGTCGAGGGCAAAGTGATCCCTGCGGTGCTCATCCCCGGAACCCTCAGCGAGGCGACGGATCGCAGCCCCGCACCGGCTCTGGTCCAGGGCAGGAGCATCGCCATCGTTTATGCCAAGGGCAATGACGGACAGATCATTCCCACCTATATCACCACCGCCATGCCAAAGTGGTTTGGTCTGGTCTTCCTCCTCACTCTGCTCGCGGCCGCGATGAGCACCCTCTCAAGCCAGTTTCACACCCTCGGCACGGCGGCGGGCCGTGACGTATTCGAAACGCTGACCGGCGGCGGCAACCGCCCGGACCAGTCCAGTCACACCATTCACATCGTCCGCCTATCCATCCTGATCGGCTTGATCCTGGCGGTCAGCATTGGGCATTACGCGCGAGGCGAAACGATCATCGCCCGCGCCACCGCGATCTTTTTCGGACTCTGCGCCTCGGCGTTCCTCCCCGCGTTTGTGGGTGGGATGTTCTTCAGACGCGCCACCAAAGCCGGGGCCATCGCTTCCATGATCGTTGGCTTTGCAGTCACCGCTTTCTGGCTCCTCTTCGTCAAAACCCCCGAGATTGGCGCGTTTGGCCTGGTAAAACAGAGTATCCTGGCCGCTCATCCGAACTGGCCCGTAGTGGATCCGCTGCTGGTGGCCCTGCCCCTCTCCGCCCTCACAGCGGTGCTCGTAAGCCTCGTCACCCGTCCTCCAGAGGAGGCCCACCTCGCCAAATGTTTCCCCTCATCCCGCCGGCCAACCCATGATTGAGTCCCCCATCCGCCCCATGATCGACTGACCAAGAACCCGGTCTCAAGCCTCTTGGAGCAATGCGCAGAAAATTCGCATTGCCGTCAGCGGCACACATTCAAGCAGACTTTGAATTGGGTAAAACAAAGGGCTGCGACCTCATGGCGATGGGCACCCGCGGGCACCAGTTGGTTGCCGATCTGGTTCTTGGAACCACGGCCATTCGGGTTCAGCACGGTCTTAGCGTGCCCGTCCTCATGCTCCGGGCTAAGTGAGATGAACAGGCTCTATCTGCCAGTCCAAACGGGTGCCAGCCAGGCAACTGGCTTGGCCGGATTGCCATCCTTTGTTTCGCCGCCGCCCGCATTCCACACCCGCACAAAAAAGAATCTGTTGGTGGCATCGTTAAGAGTCGGACTCCAGGTGACGGAATGAGCGGGGGTGGGGCTGCAGACCAACACTACCGCGCCGCCATCCTTCACGATGTCGATCTTCGTAATCTTGTCCTCGGGCTTGTCGGTGTCCGGATCACTGATGGAAATCTCAAATTTAAAGACATCCGGGCGGTTGAGGGTTGATCCCATAATCGCACCGTTCACCGTGTACCGGCATTGCATGTCTCCATCCAATGAAGCATAGGTCCGACGATTCTTCATGGCATCCAGGATTGCCACCTTGGTCCTCGCTGTCGCTAAAACAAAGGTGCGGGAGGTGTGATGTTCGATGCCCCAAAAGCCGTGGTTGTCGTTGCCACACACCGGAGAAACCTTCCACCCCTTGTCCAATGCGTTCACGAAAGCCTCATAGTGGATCTTGTTGTTCGAGTTGATGACCTCAAGCAGCGTAAGGATGTCCGTCACCTTCGGGTCGCGGTAAGCCCAGTTCTCGTAACCACGTGGACCAGGGTGGTTAAAGCTGGCGACCACCGGGCCCTCGCCGTTGGGCGGGACGGCAGCAAGCCATGTGTATAAATAGCGCAGGTCAATGCCCGGAGCCAAGGCATTGAGATATTCGCTGCTGTTGATGACGTTCAGGTGGCCAGTCCCGTTCGGGCCATTGTTCTCAGAGTGCTCATAGCCTGCGATCGCCACAAAATTGCCATCAGTGGCCCTGGCCGCATCACGCTTGGCAGCCACCCAGGCAGGATTGGCGGGGCTGAGTGGTTGAAAAGCGGCTTCCTGTGAGTGGTCGTCCGTTATGTAGAAGTCGTAGCCCTTGGACTTGGCCAGCGCATAATGCGCAGAGGGGGGGCCTTGATGCTTTTGCCAGTCCGGTTTAAGCACCTTGGAAGTTTTGGCCTTTCGCTTGCCATCGCCAGGCTCTGGTGCCGCCTTGTCGAATTGCTCACCGTGGGACCAGGTATTGGAGGTGTGCGAGTGAGTATTGCCGGCGTAGATATGGTATTGCGGCAAGGATACACTGGTCTGGCCAATTGCTGAGCCGGCGGCAAAAGCCAGGCTGACCGCAACCGCAACCAAGCCAAGACCATGAACTGACTGGGCGTTCGACCATTTCATAAACATGTTGAGCGACTGCAAACGGCGCATTCTTTCAAGTTGGATCACCCCGCGCAACAAAATGCGACACAAAATGCGGTATCGCCCGAATCGACAGGAGGGCTTAACTGTGTTGCGTATCGCCAGACTGAGTGCGCCCCGGACGGAGGTTTTCGGGGTTCCCAACACGTCGCGCAAAACACGTCTCGGGGCCTTCCGAATGTGGTCCTCATGACCCTCGCCGAATACGACCAGGTCAATGTCTTCGCTATAGCGGCATGGTGGAGCCAGACAGACCTTGTGCAGCAATGTGCCGCCACGCATGACAATCTGCATGGGGAGGAAATCATCGTTACCTCCGGTCATCGTTCATGGCGGCGAGATGAGGAGGCGATAGAACTTGCGGGGCTCGATGGCGTTGGTATCGGTGAGGGTGACTTGGTTGCCGTTGGTCTGCGGACCAATGACGGTTGAAAGTGTGGACCAGACAGGCCCAAGCAGGTTGCTGCTGAACTGTGGGGTGTAGGTGCGGTTGATCGCCAGCGGCTGATAGCTCAACTGCTTTTGGTGCGGTTGGCCGTTCACAGCGGCAATCCTCAACGCGGGGGCTGAGGCAGGATCGATCCGAGACACCACGACATGGACTGCCGCCGTCGCGGTAAGACCACCGCTGTCTGTCGCCACCACCGTCATCAAATGGGAGCCTTCCGCCAGCGCCGAGGCTGCCAGAGTTAAATCTTCTCCCTCGCCCAAATTCCCCTGGATGCTCGATGACCACTTGAGATTTGGCCCGGACAGATAGCCATCCTCCAAGTCTCGCGCGTCGGCGGCCAGAACAACGAGTTGGCTGCCACTGAACAACTGGCCTTCCGCCGGTTGGGATATTGTCACTTTGGGTGCATGGCCGGCAACGGTGAACAGTCCGCTGGATTCGGCCGCAGCCGTAATGAAACCATCGCTGGCCATGACCTGGAACCTGCCTTGAGTGGTTTCTTTCAGGAAGTCGGTGCTGACCTGGAACTGACGGTTGGTCAGGTCCACAGCCAGCGTTTGCCAGGTCGCGCTCGCGTCCGTGCTGTAGAGCACCGTGCAGGTCAGCGCATCGCCATCCAGATCGCTGGCGGTCCATTGCAGCGTCACCATACCCCCGGCGAAGTTCTCGCCGCCGGTGGGTGAAAGGATGCTGACCTGCGGCGGATGGGAGCTAGCCGCGCGGAAGGCCAAGAGGTTGGCGTTATGTATGACGACAGCCTGCTTGATAGCTGGGTCCGCCAGCACCGGGATGAGGAAGGAGGTAAACGAAGATTGCCCGCCACCCTCTCCCGACCCGGCGTGTGGCCGGAAGGCCACCTGTCGGACGATTCTGCCCGTTCCGTCCAACAGTTGCAGGAGATAATCACCGGTGGGCTGCGAGGAAGGTGGAACCGCGGTAGTGACACCGCCGAAGGGGAGCAAGGTGGTCGCATCCGTGGCCAGGTTAATGATTCCCCGGATCAGCAGGTAGGGCTGGGCCAGTCCCAACGGGCCCCTGGGTGTGGGAGTTAACGGAGCCGTTAATCCAACCGGCATCGCGCTCCACAGATTCGTGTAGGTGAACGGCGAGATCCATTGAGATATACCGGCATCGGCGCCGCAGTAGCTCATCAATTCGAAATGCGCATGGGGATCGACGATCGTTGGCGGGGACGTGCTGGTATCCAGCCCAAAGATCATGTGGTCATCGCCTTGGTCCATTGGCCCGATGACTGCGTTGTTGTTGAAATAGTATGGAAACACCGGCCAGGATCCGCCCACAATCGGCACCGCTCCTCCGCACGGGCCAAGCTGGCAATCGGGGGAATCGGGGTCGCAGGACCGTCTGATCGCATCGGACGCGTGGTATCGGCCCAGGAGATGCCCCAGTTCGTGCGCGTGTTGATTGCGCGTGTACACCCAGGCGTTGTCGCTCATCGATCCCGCCCCCACCAGACCGCCAACGTCAATAGTCCCGCCACCCCACGGCGGCCCCTTGAATACGCCGTAATACAGTTCCGAGTTGCTGCTGGACGAGTACGCGTTAAACAGGTTCAGTTTCTCACAGATGAGCGCCACAAATTTCCCGGTGTCGATTTCTGGGCCGTTTGTCGGTACCGGGTCGATCATCGGCACTGCCTCTGTCCATGGGAAGAGTGGACTGGCCGTCGCGCCGTTTCCCAAACCCCAACTCCTGGCCAATGGATAGATGGCCCGGAGCCGGTTCACGAGTTCGTCGATGTTACCCGGCGACACTTCGTGAACCACTTTCGTGATCGGATTGAAGTAGCGAAGTGGGACGAACGTAATCCGGGGCGTGGCAGCGGGCCGAAATGACACCGTAACCTGACCGTCGCACGGGGTTCCGTTGGGTTCGGCCGGTTCGCCGCAGACTTGAAACGGAAGGCCGTCGGTCGTCTCCAATGTCAGAACAATCGTGCCGGCACACCATTGTGGCGGAAGCTGGAAATTCAACGTATCGCTCCACTCGGCCCGCACGGAGGAGTTGGTGGCATCCGCCTTGGGGAGGATAAAGCCTGGGACCACCGGATCGCGCAACGCGGGACTGAGATCATGTTTCGAAAGGTCCGTGCCGTGCAAACGCGCCGTGACCAGGCCTCGGCTGCTCGTCCCCATCGCCTGGATGTGCGCCCGCACCCAGGTCTCCTTGCCCGCCACCAAGGGCACGCTGTTGCGCCAATCCTGGACCACCTGCGTGACTTCGAGCCCGATCAACTTAACCGGCGCGGGGGTCAGCAGGAAGGCGCGTTCGTTTATGTTGCCGTTAAGAAAACCCCCGCCCACGATCTGCCCGGCTTCGTTAATGCAGGTGGCCCGTGCCAACACCCAACCGGAGCAGGACGGAATCAGATCGTTCAGATCCATCATCCGCGTCGCGTCCTCCCAGAGAAAGGCATGCCTACCCTTCGAAAGGGTATCGGCAAAGCCCACCACCTGTCCGGCGGTATTGATCGAGATGGCGGTGCTGTTGGCGCCGCCCAAGGTCCCCAGGAGGTCCAAGGAGGAGTAAATCGGACTGTTGGCGGCGGTACGAAACGCCTCCCCTTTGGTCTTATCAGTTGGGCTCGGATACGCCATACCCACGACCTGTCCAACGCTGTTGATGCCCCAGGCGACGCTCGCACCACTCCAAAACACATTCAGGTCGTCCGTGGCGAGATTGATCGGGTTGCCGGGGATGGTTCGAAAGGCGTGCTGCGTGAGGGGGGAGCCAGCGTTCACCTGGCCCACGACTTGGCCAGCATTGTTGATGTTAAAGGCTTGATGATAGCTCCAGGACACTCCTGCCATTTTCAGGTCGTCCGTCGCCGGATTGATTGGGCTATAGGGGGCGGTGCGAAACGCGTGCAGATCCCAAGAGCCTCCCCAATAATCGCTGTCGGAATAGCCCGCCACCTGCCCGTATTTGTTGATCGCGTAGGCCACGCAGACGGGTCCGCCGAGCGTGCCCAGGTCGTCCGTGGCCGGATTGATCGGGCTGTTGGCGGCGGTGCGGAATCCGTGCTGGACGCCCGCCGCCGTATAGGCGTAGCCCACGACCTGCCCGAGATCGTTGATGCCCCACGCCAGACTGGTGGTGCCGCCCAGCGTGCCCAAGTCGTCTGTGGCTGGATTGATCGGACGATTGGGCGCAGTGCGAAAGGCGTGTTTGTTGCCAGTGGCCGTAAGCGATTCGCCCACCACCTGGCCGGAGCTGTTGATCGCCCTGGCGGTGCTGGCATTGCCGCCCAGCGTGCCCAGATCGGTGATGGAATAATACTCCCGCGGGGGACTGGGCGGACTGGCCGCGTGGCCCGGGCCGGACACACCCACCGCGGCGATGGCGGCGAGGAGCAGGCTGAATTGGAGGCGATCATTTTTCATGTTGGTACCTTTGTTGACGAACTCTTACTCGCAGTTGCGGCATGGGTTAAGCCAATCGGCGATTCATGCAAAGTCATGGCTGCGTGCGCAGGCGGTAGAAGCGTTGGGGCTGTCCGGCAGCATCCGGATCGGTGAGCGTCAGCGGTTGGCCTGTCCCGCTGACGGGCGTCAGATTCACCGGCTGCCAGGCAATGGGCGAGGCCAGGTTCGTTGTGAATTCCAACTGGTAGGTCTTGCCCACCTGCGTCGGAAAGGAAGCCTCGAAGCTGCCGTTGGCCATTGCGACTGAGGAAATGACCGCGCCGAAATACACCGTGACGGATGCCGGGGGGGACTCGTTCCCCACTTGATCGCGACTGCGGGCTTCGATGAAGTTCGCGCCGGAAGCGAGGGTGAGGGCACGACTCCAGGCGTTCGTGCCGGTGGCGGCTTGCCAGGCGCCGCCGTTGAGTCGGACTTCGATGAGCTTCACGCCGCTGGCATACCGGAAGGCCCCGGTGCCCAGAAGCGAATCGCTCGCCGTGCCGCTGACGGTGAGCGCGGCGTTCGTGGCGAGGCCGTCGGGGAGCGGGTTAGTGATCGTGACGGACGGCGCGTTGGTGTCGAAGTAGGCGGAGAGCGAGAGAGCAAATTCACCCGTGCCCGCGCCGTCCACGGCGATCTGGTAGGTCGTTCCGGCGGTCACCGGGGCGCTGAGGCCAGCCGTGCCAGCGGTGCAGGTTGAGTAAACATTGGCGATGGCTGTGAGACTGTTGACGGCGGTGCCGGTGTAGAGGCCGATCAGCGAGCTAAAGACGTAGTGCCCGGGATCCACGGCCAGACCCACCCGACCGCTGTAGGGCGCCGTCCAGGTCCACCAGACGGAATTGCCGCCGGCTTGGTAGGACGAACCGCCGTGCCACGGTTCGCCGGTTTCCTTGCTGGCGCTGACGTTGTAGCCATAAACATTCATGTAACCGTATTGGTAGAGGAACGGCGTGTTGGTGAGCGTCAGGCGGTTGGCGAAATGGTCGTTGGCGGGGGGCGGCTCGAAGGTGCCGCGCAGGGTATAGGTGCCGGCCACGCCGGCGTTGGCCACCCAGAGAGAGTAGTTGGTGCCGGCCGTGACTGTGAACCGGACGGAGTGGGAGTTCTTCCGCCGCTGAAAATCGGCGTCTGGAGAAACGACGGTCAGATTGGAAATCGTGGTTCCGCGGTAGAGCACGAGCCACGGGTAAGTCATGGTGGTGCCGTAACTTTCCAGTTCGATCAGCACGCCCCCGTTCGCCGGCGCCGTCCAACTCCACCAGACGGACGCGATGCCCTGCCAGGTTTCACCCGGCTCCTTGGTCGCACCGAGGTTGGAGCCGGTGACATAGAAACTTCCGCCGGTCGTATTGGTCACCACCAGGCGATTCGCGAATAAGTCATTCGGCGGCGCAGGGACATACTGCACGGACAGGCTGAAGTTGCGGGCGCTGCCGTCCACCGCGATCTCATACTCCGTGCCGGCGACGGCGTCGAAGCTCGCGTAGGCCGGCTCGTAACTGGTGCTGCTGGCGATGGGGCTGAGGTTGGTGACGCTCGTGCCGGTATAGACCGCCAGAATTTGGCCGTAAAGGCCGGTGGTGACGCTGACCACCGCCCGGCCGGAAACGGGCGCCGTCCATTTCCACCACACCGAGGTCGGCGGTGCATTGTCGTAGCTAGAATGAATCGGCTCGCCCTGCTCGCTGGTGGCGTTGACGTTGGTGCCGAGGATCGTGACATTGGTGTTGGCAATGACGAAGCGGTTGGCGAAGTCGTCATTGGGGGGCGGCAGGCGGAGATACAAATTGAACAAACCTGATGCGCCGTCCATCCCGTCCGCGGCAATGTGATAAACAGTGCCTTGCACCGCATCGAAG
>JBBQYD010000031.1:0-20016 GCA_038209025.1 Verrucomicrobiota bacterium
CCAGGCCCACAACCGCGCCGTTGTAGGGGTCGAGTCTCAGGCAGGTTTTCGCGATGAGCAGGGCGTCGTCGATGCGGCCGAACTGGACGAGCAGGTTCGAGTAGCGGAAGACGGCTTCCGGGCTGTAGGGGCAGAACGCGAAGGCCTGACGGAACGTGAAGTCAGCTTCTTTGGCGATGCTTTCGAATTCGGCGGGGGTTTTCGGGCGGAACTCCGGCGGGCATTGCGGGTTGAGGCGCCAGGCATAAACTCCCCCAATGGAGCTGCGCAGCTTGGAGAACGCTTTCTGCGCATCATCATCGCGCAGGAACTTCGTGTCGCCGGTCAGGCCGCGGAAGTCCCGGTGCAAGTAGCGTTTTTCCACCCAATCGGTGACTTCCTTCACGGGCGTCTCATACGAGATGAAATCGCCGGTGAGACGTTTGGAGAATTCCCGCCAGAATTTATGATCCCGGGCCAGGATGTCAGGCGTCAGCGTTGACAGGGGCTGGCGATTGATCTTCATGATGACCCCGTAGGGGGTCAGGTGCGGGAACATCCAATCGAGGGGGAAACTCTCCTCGACGAAGAATTCGTTGTTGGGATTTTTGTCGAAGATGACTTTGGTGAGGAGACCGTTGATGCTCATCACGGCCACCTGGCCGGACACCTGGACCCGGTTATCGACAACTTTGACGTCTTCGCCGGGCCTGAGAGCATTGCGTTGGAGGCGTTGCTGGGCGTCGGCGAGGTAATCCTGGAAGCATTGCTGAGAATCACCCGGGGTGGGGATGTAAATCTCGCGATCCGGATAAACCCCGCCTTTGCTGGGCGCGATCGCCTTGGCGCTGGCCTCTTCCAGGAGCAGGCGGTTCAAGCGCACGCGGGTATGGCTCTGGGGGTCTTGCTTAATGAACGCCTGCACGTAATCGGAAAGTTTGACGTTCTGGAACCGTTCCGGAGTATATAAGCTCGGCACTTTGGCCAGTTGGTCGATCTCCTTGGGCAGCGCTTCCCCCCGTTTTTTGAGCTCCTGGGCGGGGTTGCCATAAGCCAGTTCCTGGTCCACGGACGTCTTTTCCCGCTGTAGCTGGCTTAACTTCTTGCGCACGCCAACTTCGCGGTCGATCAGCGCGTTGAGGTCTTTGGCCAGGTCTTTAGCCAGGCCCGCTCCGACGGTCTCGCTGGTGACGAGTTTCTGGGTTTCGGCAGAAAGGTTTTCAAAAATGAATTTTGAAAGCGGATCCTGGCTGGGCGAAGGCCGCAATTTGCCGGCCAGGGCGGGCAGGTCCGTGAAGTCTTTGGGGGTGAACCAGGAGGTGAAAGTCCGGCGCCGTTTTTCGATGCGATCGCCCAACCCCGTAAAGAGCTTGTCCAGGGGGCTCATCATGCGTGCCAGGGCATTGGTCTGGTAGTTCTTCTCGCGTTCCTGGGAGGAGCGGAACAGTTCCTGGAAAAACGGCGGGTCGATCTGTTCGCTGCGGTTGTAGTGAGCGCGGATATAATTCAGGTAGGTGCCATCGGCCAGCGCGTTCTGAGTGATGATGTAAACATCCCGGCGGTCAAAAGTCTTGTCTTCCACCGGACTGAAGTAACCCGGGGCAAAGCTCTCGCAGAAGATCATGTAAGTGGGGCAGAAGCGGCCCGGGTCGGTGCCGCCGAACAGGACGGCGTCCTTGGTCATCTCCGGGTAAAGCGGCTTGCCATCGGTGCCGGCAAACGGCGGGGTGAACATGTCGTGGCCGAACCAATAGCCGAAGAAATGATTCCGCTGTTCGCTGGAGTACCAGTTGAGCAGCATGGGGTTCAGCGGCATCAGGGCAAAGATGACGAGCGTGATCAACAAGGGCGCGCGGGAGCGATAGATCAACACCGCGGCCGTGAACACCACCGTCATGGCAATCAGCAGCAGGCCGGCATAAATGGGCACCGAATAGAACTCGCCGCTGAACACCCTGCCAATGTGCGAAAGGATGACGGACGCGCTCACATCGGCGCTTTCGCCAAAATAGAATTGGCGCGTGTCCTTCATGATTTCGTAGATGGCCAGCCCCACGGCGACGGCGCCGCCGGCCAGCGCCCAACGGCGGAAATTATGGTAATGGGTGCCCATGAAGGCGCCCGTCAGGGCCATGCCATAGCCGATCAGCGCGGCCACGATCGTATGCGAGGCGGCAAAGAAGACCTTTACGAGGTCGGCGGAGGCGCGGTCGGGGTTCGGATTCAGGAGGATCATGAGCAGCACGCCCAGGCAGAGATAGATGGCGGTCAAGCCTATGATCCAGGCCCGCTCGCGTTTCTGCATTTTCAAGAAGAACATGAACGGCACCAGGGCCAGGAACGCATACACCCAGGTGAACTCGTCACCCACGCTGCTGAAGAGCATCACCATCTGGTTGAAGAAACGGCCCGGTTCGGAGATCAGGTTGGTGGGGTTGGGTTGCTCATATTGGCCGCGGGTGAGGGCGTGCAGGAAACCTTCCAGGGTGCGGGGATAGCCCCACTGCATGGGCGGGTTGGTCATGCCGGCCAGCGGCATGTAAAAGTAAAACGCCGCGCCCGCCAGCCACAGCAGCCCCATGATCGCAACCGGTTTCCATTCGGTTAGGAAACCTTTGGTTTTTTGGGTCAGCCAGATACCCGCGGCGATGGATCCCAGGCCCACGGTGTGAAAGATCAGCAGCAAGCCTGGTTTGGCGCCCAGGTTCCTGAAGATGTGCTCGCCGGTGAACAGCAGCACGGCCATATAGATCAGGTAGATGACGGCGTTGCCGAAAAAGACATCCCGGCCCAGCTTTGGACTGCCCGCCGCGATGGCGACTTCGACGCCGATGGCGGCGACAATCAAGCTCTGGTGGTTCGTGAAACAGACGCCGAACATGAAGAGCGCCCAATACGCGTAACGCATCTGGTGCGGCGCGTAAATCCAGCGCAGCAGACACAGGAGGACGACCATGAGTGACATCACGCCAAACATGTAAACTTCCACGATGAGCGACTGGCTCCAGGTAAACCCGTTCAAACCCATGAGCAGGCCGGAAACGATGCCGGAAATGACGCAGAGCGCGTTTTCCCAACGACCGGTCATGAGTTTCAACTCCTCAATGCCTTCGACCAGCATGCTGCTGCCGCGGGAGACCATCAGGGACAACAAGCCGCAGGCCAGCGCGCTTGACGCGGCGGTGCCCAGGGCGACCCGCCAGGCGATGTTGCCCACCGGCAGCAGCACCGTCCAAAGCCAGGTATAGATGGTCCAGACGGGGTAGCCGGGCGGGTGGGGGACCCCGGCGTAGTAGGAACCCACGGCCAGTTCGCCGGAGTCCTGCAGGGTGAGCTGCGGTGCCAGGGTGAAGGCATAGATGGCGAACATCAAGGCGGTGGCGATTCCGAAAGTCAGCCAGTCGATCTTACGAAAAAGCGGAGCCACACTCACGGGTGCGACAGGCGAAGCTGCCGGCCGATTCTCAGGGCCCGGGTTCTTGGTCTTAATCATACAATGCTAAAGGCTTCACGATAACGGTGGCACCCACCCCAGGCGAGTTGAAAGTTGCAGCCTGGCGGGTCGCCGCCCGGGCGGCTTGCCAGCAATGACATGGTGGCCAACAGGAAACCGACCATTCCTGACAGGAAATGTTCAATAATTTGACATGCCGCCACCGGGAGTTGCCGTTTCGCGCAGCCAGCGGCGGCCGGGCCACGGTGTCGTTCGCGAGTTGCGTCCGCGGTTCTTTAGCGCTATTTTCAGCCAGTCCTTGGGGAGCCAACCGGCGCGGTTATATGAAACCGCGCGCAGGCTGAGAGTGCCGTGCGGGAGCGCGGCAGACCCGTTGAACCTGATCCAGGTAATGCTGGCGAAGGGAACACGTTTTTCCTCCGCTCGCGTCCGGCTCAGAAACACTGAGATGACGTATGATTGAATCCAATAGCGCGGTTGAACCACACAGCAGCGATGCCCTGCCCGGGTCACGCCGGGTTTATGTTCAGGGAACTCTCCATGCCGGGGTGCGGGTCCCCTTCCGCGAGGTGGATTTGGCCGATACCCGCACGCTGTCGGGCAAAGCGGAGGCGAATGAGCCGGAGCGCATCTATGATTGCTCGGGTCCGTGGGGAGACCCCGCGTTTACGGGCAAGGTTGAGCAGGGCCTGCCGCCGCTCCGCCGGGATTGGATACTGGCCCGCGGCGACGTGGAGACGTGCGAGGTCTCTTACCGGCCGGTGGCTGGGCGCAGTGACGCTGCCATTCCGGCGGCCTTGCAGCGGCAGCCGCTCCGGGCCAGGCCAGGTCTGGCCGTCACGCAACTGGCCTATGCCCGCCGGGGAATTGTCACCCCGGAAATGGAGTTCATAGCCGTGCGGGAGAACCTGGGCCGTGAACAGCGGCGGGGCCGGGTCGGGATGCGGGATTTGGGCGGCGAAGCGTTTGGCGCGCGCATGCCGGATTTCATTACCCCGGAGTTTGTGCGGGAGGAGGTGGCGGCGGGCCGGGCCATTATTCCGGCCAACATCAATCACCCGGAAATGGAGCCCATGATCATCGGGCGCAAATTCCTGGTGAAGATCAATGCCAACATCGGCAACTCCGCCGTGGCGTCGAGCATCGAGGAGGAAGTGGAAAAGATGCGGTGGGCCGCCAGGTGGGGGGCGGATACGGTCATGGACCTCTCCACTGGCCGGAACATTCACGAAACCCGCGAATGGATCATCCGCAACTCCGCCGTGCCGATTGGCACCGTGCCCATTTACCAGGCTCTGGAAAAGGTCGATGGCAAAGCCGAGGAACTGACCTGGGAGATTTACCGGGATACGCTGATCGAGCAGTGCGAGCAGGGCGTGGATTACTTTACCGTGCATGCGGGCGTCCTGTTGCGTTACGTGCCGCTGACGGCCCGGCGGGTGACCGGCATTGTTTCCCGGGGCGGGTCCATTCTCGCCAAATGGTGTCTGGCGCATCACCAGGAGAACTTCCTCTACACGCATTTCCGGGAAATCTGCGGGATCATGCGTGCTTACGATGTCAGTTTCAGCCTGGGCGACGGCTTGCGGCCCGGCTCGATAGCGGATGCGAATGATGAAGCGCAGTTCGCGGAATTGCGGACGCAGGGCGAGTTGACGCAGATCGCCTGGGAGCTGGATTGCCAGGTCATGAACGAAGGCCCGGGGCACATCCCGATGCACCTGATCAAGGAGAACATGGACAAGCAGCTCGAATGGTGCGCGGAAGCGCCCTTCTACACGCTGGGTCCGCTCACGACCGATATCGCCCCCGGCTACGACCATATTACCAGCGCGATTGGGGCCGCCATGATCGGCTGGTTCGGCTGCGCCATGCTCTGTTACGTGACCCCCAAGGAGCATTTGGGCCTGCCTGATAAAAAGGACGTTAAAGACGGCGTGATCGCCTACAAAATCGCCGCGCATGCCGCCGATCTGGCCAAGGGCCACCCCGCCGCCCGTTCCCGGGACGACGCCTTGAGCAAGGCGCGGTTTGAATTCCGCTGGGAAGATCAGTTCAACCTGGGTCTGGACCCGGTGACCGCCCGGGAGTTTCACGATGAGACCCTGCCGCAGGAAGGGGCGAAGCTGGCGCATTTCTGCAGCATGTGCGGCCCGCATTTTTGCGCGATGAAGATTACCGAGGATGTGCGCCGCTACGCGGAGGAGAAGGGGCTGGAGGAGAAAGCGGCGCTGGCCAGCGGGTTGGAGGAGAAAGCGCGGGAGTTCGCGTCGAAAGGCGGCGAGGTTTACCAGAAAAGCTGAGCGGGGCAGGCGGCCCGCCGCCGGGGCCTGACCCGGGCGGCCGGCCTGAGAGAAATCGTCCCACGGGAACGCGTGGTGTGGACGTCGTCCCCGGAGAAGCCATTCCCCCAGCCGTGGGCCTTTGCGCCGGGAGGGCTTACGGTTTACTATTCCCCACAGATGCAGACGAACAACAATCTGCCCGAGGCGCCCCGGGCGAATCGGCTGGCGCGCGAAAAGTCGCCTTACCTTTTGCAGCACCAGTTTAACCCGGTGGATTGGCACGCCTGGAACGAGGAGGCCTTTGCCCGGGCGCGCGCGGAGCAAAAACCCATCTTCCTGAGCATCGGTTATTCCACCTGCCACTGGTGCCATGTGATGGAACGTGAATCGTTCGAGGACCGGGCGGTGGCCGATTTTCTCAATCAGAATTTCATCAGCATCAAGGTGGATCGCGAGGAACGGCCCGATGTGGACAAGATTTACATGTCCTTTGTACAGGCCATGACAGGGCCGGGCGGGTGGCCGCTGAACGTGTTCCTGACCCCGGCCCTGAAGCCGTTCTTCGGCGGCACCTATTTTCCACCGGAGGATCGGCAGGGCCGGGTGGGCTTTCTCACGGTGCTCCGGCAATTGGCGTCCGTGTGGCGCGAGCGACGCAGCGAAGTCGATGCCTCGGCCGAGCACATCCACCAGCGGCTGGCGGAAGTAGTCACCGGCGGCCGGCCGGGCGACGACCTGCCGCCAACGGCGGTATTGGACCGCGCGGCGGAGCTGTTAAAGCAGCACTATGATCCGCGGCACGGCGGGTTTGGGTCCGCGCCCAAGTTTCCGCAGCCCAGCCAGCCTCGGTTCCTGCTGAGACACGCCGGACGCCGGGGAGACGCGGAGGCCAGGCGGATGGTCCTGCACACCTGTGAACGCATGGCGGCGGGCGGCATCAATGACCAGTTGGGTGGCGGGTTTTCCCGCTATTCCGTCGATGCTGAGTGGCTGGTGCCGCATTTCGAAAAGATGCTCTACGATAACGCCCAGTTGATTCAGCTTTACCTGGACGCCTTCCTCGTCAGCGGCGATGCGCGCCACGCTGAGACGGCCCGCCAGACCCTGGCCTATGTTTTTCGTGATATGACCCATCCCGAAGGCGGCTTTTTCTCCGCGGAAGATGCTGACAGCGAGGGGCATGAAGGCAAGTTTTACTGCTGGACGACGGAGGAAATGGAAAAGCTCCTCACCCCGGAGGAGTACCGCGCCGCCGGGCGTTACTTCGGGGTGACGGAACCCGGGAACTTCGTTGATCACAGCCATCCGCAGCCGCTGGCGGGGCAGAATGTTCTTAGCATCGTGTCCCCCGCACTGGATGAGCGCGAAGCGGGGTTGCTGGCCTCCGCCAAAGAAAAGCTCCGGGCGGCGCGCGCCCGGCGGGTGCGCCCGCACCTGGACGATAAAATACTGGCTTCCTGGAATGGCCTGATGCTCGGGGCGGTGGCACGGGCTTACGCGGTCCTGGGCGATGACGCCTGCCGGGCGGCAGCGGAGAAGAACCTGGCCTTTCTGCAAGCGACACTGTGGGACCCCGGACGCAAGGTGCTGTATCACCGTTGGCGGGATGGCGAGCGGGATGACGTGCGGTTGTTGTCAGGCCATGCTTTTCTGCTGGCGGGCGTGACGGATCTTTACGAGGCAACGCTCAAGCCGGAGCATCTGGAGTTTGCCCTGAGCCTGGCCGAAAGCATGATCGCGGCCTTCTTTGACGCTGAGAACGGCGGCTTTTGGCAGAGCGCACAAGGGGTCACGGACCTGATTTTTCGGGCCAAAGAAGAGTACGACGGCGCGGAACCTTCAGGCAATTCCGTGGCCACGCTGGCGCTGCTCCGGCTGGGAAAAATAACTGGCCGGGCGGATTTCACGGAGGCGGCGTTGAAAACGCTGCGTTACTTTGCGGTTAAACTGACCGAACAACCCCAAGGCATGACAGGCATGCTGCAGGCCCTGGATTTTGCTCTTCACGAACCTCGCCGCGTGGTTATCACCGGCATACCCGGGGAGCCGGCCACCCGGGCGCTGCTGCATGCGGCGCACCGCGTTTACCAGTTGAATAAAGTGGTGCTGGGCACCCAGGGACCGGTGGAGGAATTCGCGCGCGGCCTGCCCTGCAAGGAGGCGCCGGAAGCGTACCTATGCATGGGGAGCGCGTGCCAGGCACCCTTGAAGAAGCCGGAGGAGATCGCGCAATTGCTTGGCGCGCCGGACGAGTGACCGGCGGCGAAGGACGGGAAGGATGGGAGCCATGAAACCCGCCCGCTCAGGGTCCCACCGTTCCTGGTCATGCCGCGCGTCACAGCCAGTCTATCGCTTCTCCTGCAAGAACACAAAAACCCCTTTTTTGTTGCCCACCACGATGTCCGGCAAACGATCATCATTCACAAAGGCGGCGGTCACCTGCGTGCCCACGCCGGAGTCGGTGTCGATCAGTTGGGGCACGAATTCGGCGGCGCCTTTCGCAGGGCGCGTGAGTTTGAACCAGTAGAGCACCGCAGCGCCGTTTGAATCAGGGTCGGGTCCGGTCTTGCCGTGCGCCCAAAAACGTTTTCCCGTCACAAAGTCCTTCAAGCCGTCGCCATCGATGTCCACGAGATCAAACGCGTGCGCTTGCGAGAATTGAACCCCGGACTTATTGGTTTCGGCGTTGGCCGCCAGGATTTCGTGCTGGTTGAAGGAGATCTCGTTGTTGGTGCGGGTTTGTTCGTACCACACAAGGCCGTAGCCGTGGGGATTAAGGGTGGTGAGCACGTCGTTCAGTCCGTCACCATTGATGTCGTAAACCACCATTTGAGCGGCGGCGGGGCTGAAGGGGAATGGGTGCCGCTTCCAAACGGGGTCGCCATCCCTGGAGGCGGGGTGCTCCCACCAGGCATCCTTGTCGAGCAAATCGAGACGGCCATCCCCGTTTATGTCACCGTAGCCGATGCCGTGGGAGTAGCGCTGGTAGTCGCCCTTGGGACTCACGGCGTGGAACTTCCAGGCTTCCTGCGGCTTTGCCCAATCCGCTTCCACATATCCCAGGTAGCCTTTGGAACAGCAGAGCATCTCGGGCTTCCCATCCCCGGTGATATCCGCAAAGCCCGGCGATTCATTATCGAGCACGTCAAAAACCACGTGTTTGGGCCAATGCCCGGGCTTGCCGCGCGGGTTCTCGTACCAAGCCACGGCGGTTCCGGGGTGGGGGTAAACGATGACATCCATCCAGCCGTCGTTGTTGAAATCCCAGGTGTAGGTGAGAAAGCAATCCGAGTAGGCGTTTTTCTCGCCCAGCGCGCCTTCCCAGCCCGCCACGGTTTCTTTTGCGCCGCCGGCTCGCGTTCGCTCAAAGGTGGCGGTGGCGGGATAAATCTCGTGACGCTGGTTGAAATCCGGCCCCGCATACCAGAAGGGACCGCTCACCACATCCATTTTGCCGTCCTTGTTGAAATCCCCGCAGTGGGCGCCTTCCGCCCAAAACTGGTCGGTAACCTGGATTTTCTTGAAGGCCACCGGGCTGGCGGCTTGGATGAAGGTCGCCGCGGCGCATAACGACAAAGAGAGCAGGCACATTCTGGTCATGGGCTAATCTTTCGCGTTTCGCCCTTCACCGTCAAGCCGTTCGTCAAAGCAATTAAGATACCCAGGGTGCGCGGGCCGGTATTGACACCGGCACGCCGCTTGAGAAAGCTTGCGCATGATCATGCGCCCGCTCCTGTCCCGCACCACCCGCGCCGCCATCGCCGGCTGGCTTATAGCGCTGTCGGCGGGGATGGCAGCGGTGGCGCCCGTGGTGGAGGGCGAGGTATGCGTTTATGGCGGAACCTCCGGCGGTGTGATTGCGGCGGTCCAGGCCGCGCGCATGGGCAAACGCGCGATCCTGGTGGAGCCCGGCCGTCACCTGGGTGGCATGACCGCCGGCGGGTTGAGCGCGGTCGATATTGGGGACCCCCGCACCGTAGGGGGACTGGCGCGTGAATACCTTAGCCGGCTGGCGGCCGTTTACGGCACCAAGCTGCAATGGGACGCGCCGTTGCCGCGCAAAGCCGGGGGGCCGGCCACCGGGGGAGCCTATTCCATTGAACCGCACGTGGCTGAACGCCTCTTCAACGAGCTGGCCAGCGAGGCCAAAGTGTCCGTTTATTTCAGCGCGCGGCTGGCGGGCGTTAAAAAAGCTGGCGGCCGGCTCACCGAACTGCTCACGGAAGACGGCCGGGTGTTTCGCGCCCGGATGTTCATCGATGCCACCTACGAAGGCGATTTGATGGCGCGGGCCGGCGTCAGCCACACGCAGTCGCGTGAGGGTAACGCCCGGTACGGAGAAACCTACAACGGCATTTATTACGACGCGAAGTTTCAACCCCGCACCAATCACCTGCAACCGGGGATCAGCGGACGCGTTCCCGGCGGGCAGGGGGTGTGGGATCGCGATCTGCCGCTGGACCCTTACGTCGTGCCTGGCAAGCCCGCCAGCGGCTTGCTGCCGCTCGTGCAAGCGGGGGAACCGGGCAGCCAGGGCGACCCCGCCCCGGGCGTGCAGGCCTACTGTTTTCGGCTGTGCCTCACCACCAACCGGGCCAACTGCCTGCCGCTTGACCCGCCACCGAATTACGACCCCAAACGCTACGAACTCGTGGCCCGTTTCATTGCCGCATGTGTGGCGCTGGGTGACGACCTGGACCTCCGCTGGTTTTCGAAGCACGATCCCCTGCCCAATGGCAAATGGGATTTTAACACGGCCACCTTCGGCGGCAATCTGCCTGGCGCAAGCTGGGAATGGCCGGAAGCCACGTACGCGCGGCGCGAGGAGATCGCCCGGGAACACGAAAACTACCACCGCGGCTGGTTGCACTTCCTCGCCAATGATCCGCGCGTGCCCGCCAAGGTCCGGGCCGACCTGCGGCGATTCGGCCTGCCCCGGGACGAGTTCACCGACCATGGCGGATGGCCGCACCAACTTTATATCCGCGAAGCCCGCCGCATGATCAGCGACCTCGTCATGACCGAGCATCACACCTTCGGACGGGTGGTTGCGCCGAAATCCGCCGGGCTCGGGTCTTACGGCACTGACACCCACGAGATCCGCCGCGTGGTGAAGGACGGGGTGGTCACTCGCGAGGGCAAAACCGCCACCGGCCGCGGCGGCGCGGCACCGTATCCCATTGGTTACGCGGCCATTGTGCCGAAGAAAAGCGAATGCGAAAACCTGTTTGTCACCTTCGCTTTATCGGCGAGTCATTCAGCCTTCAGCAGCCTCCGGATGGAGCCGGTGTTCATGGTCACCAGCCAAACCGCCGCCACTGCGGCTTGCCTCGCGCTCGATGACGGCGTGGCGGGGCAGGACCTGGATTACCCGAAGTTGCGCGCGCGATTGGTGGCGGACGGCCAGGTGCTCGACTGGAAACCGGCAACGCCCTCCACGAAATAGAGATTTCATGCTTCGCCCTTTAAAACGCCAGTCTTTGGTGGCCCAATCCGTGGCCATTCTTCGTGAATACGTCATGGCGCGTTGCGCGGGCGAACCCCTTCCCAGCGAGCGGGTGATGTGCGCCCAATTGGGCATCAGCCGCATGACGTTGCGCGCCGCCCTGGGCCGGCTTGAAGAAGAGCGCCTGATCAAAGGCGGCAAGGGCCGGCGCCACCGGATTGCCGGTCCGCAAGCGGGCGGACGTGGCCCCGACAGCAGTCGTGACGTGATTGTGCTATCGCCGGTGCCTTTGCAGGCCGTGGACCCGCGCGTGCTGTTCTGGATTGATGAGCTGCGCGAAGCGGTGGCCAAAGAGGGATACCGGCTTGAGTTCCAACAGCGCGCCACGTTCTATGGCAAAAACCCCGCCCGCGTCCTGGAGGAGGTGGTTTCGCAGGTTCGTCCAGCCGCCTGGCTGCTGTACCTTTCCACGCACGCGATGCAGACCTGGTTCTCCGCTCGCGGGTTGCCGGCCATCATACCCGGCTCATGTTACCCGGCGGTGCAACTGCCCTCGGTGGATGTTGATTACCGCGCCACCTGCCGGCATGCGGTGGGACGGTTTCTGGCCCATGGACACCGTTGCCTCGCGCTGATCAACCCGCGCTCCGAGGCGGCCGGCGATATCGAGAGCGAGGCGGGATTCCAGGAGGCCGGAGCCGCCGTGGAAACCCTCGTGGCCCAGCACGATGGCACCGTGGCCGGGGTCTGCGCCCAGCTTGGCCGTCTGCTGCAAAGGAAAGTACCACCCACCGCCTTCCTGGTGTCCCGTCCGGCTCACGCACTGACGACCCTCGGGTATTTGGTCCAGCGCGGCATTAAATTCCCCCGCGAGGCGGTGTTGATCGCCCGCGACCACGATTCCTTCCTGGAATACGCGGTGCCTTCCCTGGCGCGGTACCAGGTGGACCCGGTGCTCTTTGCGCACAAGTTGTCGCGTCTGGTCCTTGAAATTGCCTCGGGCGGAGACGCGCGCGCGCGCGACTACCGCATCCTGCCCAACCTGATTCCCGGGCAGACCTTGAGTTGAGGAAAAGAACGGAAGCCGGCTTTCTCAAGCACCGGGCGCGCGGGCCAGCCGCAGACCGTCTGTGCGAAACGGTGGGCTACCGGGAACCGCCGTCCGCCCGGCGTTTCAGATAAGCGAACAGTTCACGGCGCAGGGAGGCTGCCACCTCCTCCGGGGGTTGGGTCGCGTCGATGACCCGGCCGTTGGGCAAGCTCCGGATAAGGTCGGCATAGGCCTGGCGCTGGCGTTCGGTTTCCGCCTCCGGCACTTCCTGTTTGCGCTGGCGGAGTACCGCGGTGGGCGCATCCAGGGCAAACACCAGATCCGGTTTGGGCAGCAGCAAATAACCGAGGCGCACGAGCGCCATAGGCACCTTGAGCCGGTACCGTGTTTGGTCCACAAAAAAATCGTAGTAGTAACGGTCGATCAGGACCATGCCGCCGCGGAATTTCCGGGGCTGCAGCCGCAGAAAGGAGCCCAGGAAGAACTCGACCCAGTGAAACCCGAAAAACGCGAGGGAGACCATGAAAGGACGCGGCGCGGCGTCGTGCGGATTGGTGACCGGCGCGCGGGCGGCCTGGCGTTTGCCCGAGAAAACCGGGGGCTTCCAATGGTAATGGGCTCCTTTGTCCGGGGTGAAGGTCCCCGCCACCTCCTGCACGAGCAGGTTCATGGCGGTGCTCTTGCCGCAGCCGTCGGCGCCGCACAGCGCCACCGCCACCCCGGGCGGGCGCAACCATCGCCGTGCCCATCGCGCCCAGGTACGCAGCAGGCTGCCGGCGGTTTTGAGGGGGTGACGGGTCAGTTGCCGGATGATCAACGCGCGTCGCATAGCCGGCACCTGCCGCTCCAACTGCGCCCAGTCACCCCGCGAAGCGGTGGACACTGTCCATTCGGCCAGTGGCGGGCCATAGGTGGAGGCCAGCAGCGCCCGGGCCGCGTCTGGTTCGCTGCGAAAGACGCTTTGTGCCAAGGCCCGGTATTTGTCCTTTGCCTTTCCGGCATGCACCAGGTGGCCGGTCAGGCTGTTCACGGCTTCATCCACCGGCTGCGGCACATCGAATAGTCCGCGATCCACGCGGCGCGCGAGAAAGCCGGAGCTGTCGATCAGTTCGAATCCGCGCCACCAAAAACCAGTGAACAGGTCAAAGTGCGCCTGGGCCCCGGAAGCGGGATGCGCCAGAAAAAACGACAGGGTGGCAAACTCGGCCCGGATAAGCAGTTCGAAGCCTTGTTTTCGAGCGGCCCGGAGCAGGCTCTGCTCGGCCTGGGGGCGCCCCGTGGCCGGCACCAGCACGTCGATATCATTGCTCGTGAACTCTGGCAACCGCTCGTAATTGCGCAATACCAGGAATGGCCTGCCCTCCCGCCTCCATTCCTGGAAGACGGCGGTGATCAGGTCGCGCACGTGGCTTTGCTGCTCTTGTGTCAAGCGGGGCCAGTTTAAACGGGGAACGGCCTGCGGTAAATTTCAAAACGCCCCGCCGGACGGGTGGGGTCTCTGTAGGAGCGACGCGGACGGGAGTTTCAGC
Organism: Verrucomicrobiota bacterium; assembly: GCA_038209025.1. Lineage (GTDB taxonomy): Bacteria > Verrucomicrobiota > Verrucomicrobiia > Limisphaerales > UBA8199 > JBBQYD01. The sequence goes on from JBBQYD010000031.1 coordinate 13,745, forward strand.
CCGGAGCCGATTTAATACAAACGGTTCCTGAGCGAGCCTATACCCATGAAAGGATTGAGTGTGTTATTCGTTTGCGGATTGCTGCTGTTCGCGCACGGGCTCAAGGGCCGTTTGCGGGACGCCCGGGTCCTGCCGGCCGACCAGCGGCCGCGCATCGACCAAGCCGCGTCGCCGCACGTTGAAGGCGCGCGGCCCATCCGGGTGACCGAAAAGGGCTCCATTCAAACCTGGAACTGAATTTTATCTCCATGAAGTATTTCAAGAATTGGCGTGTGGCAGCCGGGGTGGCGTTGATCCTCCTGGGTGCCGGGTTGTTCACCGGCTATTTACTGCGCACCCCCACGCGGGAAATCACCCGGGCCGAGCTTGCGAAGCTGATGGAATCCAAAGGCCTGGCTGAGGGCAGTGTAAAACCGACCCCTTACGCGGGCATCTACCGGGTGGAAGGGAAGCACGAGGCCGGCAACGGCAAGGCCGAAAAGGTTTATATCACCACGCACCTGGACGAAGCGCAAATCAAGACGCTCTTCGGCCAGGAGGGAATCAAAGTGGAACTCCCCGGCGCCGGGCTGCGCGGCCAGTGGGTGAACATCGTCTCCACCCTGGCCATCGCCGGTCTGGTGATCATGCTGGTGGTCCACCAATCCCGCATCGGCAAAGGCAAAGCCAGCCGCGTGCGGCAGCGTCCGACGGTTTGCTTCAAAGATGTCGCGGGCATTGAGGAAGCGAAGAGCGAGGTGCAGGAAATCGTGGATTTCCTGCGCGATCCTAAAAAGTACCAGCGCCTTGGCGGCGTGCTGCCCAAGGGAGTGCTGTTGGTTGGGCCTCCGGGCACCGGCAAGACCATGCTGGCCCAGGCCGTTGCCTGCGAGGCCAAGGCGCAGTTCTTCAGCGTGCATGGCAGTGATTTCACCGAGGTGTTTGTGGGGGTCGGCGCCAAACGTGTGCGGCAACTCTTCAAGCAGGCCGCCAAAAACAAGCCCGCCATCGTGTTTATCGACGAGATTGATTGTGTGGGCAAGAACCGGAAGTTCGACACCAATGGAGAACACCAGCAAACCATCAATGCGTTGCTCGCCGCCATGGACGGTTTCGAGAGCAGCCAGGGTATCGTGGTGCTGGCCGCCACCAACCGCCCCGAGGACCTTGATGAGGCGCTGACCCGGCCCGGGCGTTTCGACCGCAAAGTGTTCGTGCCCTACCCCGACATGAAGGGCCGGCGCGCCATCCTGAAAGCGCACGCCGAAGGCAAGCCCGTGGCGGAATTGGACCAAGCCCTGGACGCCATCGCGCAAACGACTCCGGGCATGTCCGGCGCCGATCTGGCCAACCTGCTCAACGAAGCGGCCATCTCCTGCGCCCTGCAAAGCGGCACGGAAATCACCCTGGCGGATCTCGAAGCCGCGCGTGACAAGGTCCGTTTCGGCGCGGAGCGAAAGTCGATGGTGCTCAAGCAGCGGGAACGCGAGATGGTGGCCTATCACGAGGCCGGCCATACCATGATCCACCTGCAAACCAGCCTCATGCCCCCGCTTTACAAGGTCAGCATTGTCCCGCGCGGCAACGCTCTCGGGGTCACCACCTTGCTGCCTGATGAAGACCAGAACCTGCAAAGCCGGGCATTTCTGCTGGAAGAATTGCTCGTGCTGATGGGCGGCCGGGCGGCTGAGAAGACCTTTTATGGCAGCACCACCAACGGCGCCGCCGGGGACCTCGACGTCGCCCGCAAAATCGCCCGCAGCATGATCCACGAGTGGGGCATGGGCACCCGGCTCTATTATGAACCGGACCAAACCGACGCCGAAGCGGAGATCAACCGCCTGCTGGAGAACGCCGACCGCCAGGCGCATGAGATGATCCTGACCCGGCGTGAGATCACTGAAAAGCTGGCCAAGGCCCTGCTCGAACGTGAGACCCTGACGCGCGAGGAAGTCCTCGCCCTGATGCAACCCGCCCCTGAAAAAGCGGCCTTGGCGGCCTAGCCTGCCCGGCCGGCCAAGCTGCCCGAGCTAATCCAACGGCTGGCCGCACAGGAGCATGGCCGCGCACAAACAAACTTTGGTTCCGGCTGCGGTTCGCATTTGGTCAGCGATTGAGCCGCAGCGGGTTCACGGGACTGGCAGGAACCCAAATTCGTGATAGATTTACCCATGTCGGTATGTAATTGACTTATGCTGGCGACACCGGAACTTATTCTTGAGGCTGCCCAACCCGCGCGGTTGGAGGAAGTCTTGCGCCGGGTTTCCCGCACTGTCCCGCTTTACGCCAGGCATGCCGTTTCTGATGCCGATCCGCCCGGCCGGGTCCGCCAATTCCCTTTAATCACCAAGCAGGATATCCGCAACTCCTTTCCCGCAAACTTCCTGGGCGATGCCGCGGCGCTTGACGATCTGCTGATCCGCGAACAGGTGGAGCTGGAGCACACCTCCGGCACTTCGGATGAGCGGACCCGCCTCATCCTGCCCAAAGGCTGGTGGGGCGAGCAGGAAGCGCGCGCCTTCCAGTTGAACGCCTTCATTTCCGCAACGCTCAGGAAGGAGCCACAAGCCCGCCGCTTGAGCATCGCTTCACCGGCCTGCAACGGCGATATTTCCTTTGCGGGCACCCCCTCCTGCGAAGACCGGGTGGTGGGCAATGCGCTATTCGTTGCCCTCTCGAAACTTCCCTTCCTTTGGGGTCCCCGAGACCTGGAACGTATGGTCCGGGAAGCCTGTGAGTGGGATCCCGTGTTCCTGGACGTGGACCCGGTGTACGGGGTGGTATTCGCCCGCTATTGCGAACAACAGGGCATCCAGTTTCCCCGGCTCAAGTTTGTCCTGTGCAGCTATGAATACCTGAGCACCGTCCACCGGCGCGTTCTGGAAAGAGCCTTCAAAGTGCCGGTGTTCAATCTCTACGGTTCGACGGAGACCGGCCATCTGCTGATGGAAAGCGCGGGCGGGGTGTTGCGCCCGTCTCTCGAAACGGCCGCGCTGGAAGTGCTTAAGACGGACCACCGGGGGGTCGGCGACCTCGTCGTGACCACCCTCACCAATCCGTTCATGCCGCTGCTGCGCTACCGCATTGGGGACCTCGTATCCGCAAGCCCGCACCCCTATGGCACCACGTATGAACTCCATGGCCGCACCGCGGACGTTTTCCTTTTGCCTTCCGGTAAGCGCGTAACGGTCAAGGACGTGGACGAATGTTTCGAACGCACGGCTGGCATCGCGCACTATCAATTGCGCCAAAAAGACCAGACGTTCCATTTGAAGTATATTCGCGACGTGAGCGCCGGCGAACCGAGTATCATGGGCCTCACTGAGCGGTTGCGGCAGTTGCTGGGGACCGCCTCAGTGCAGGTGGAAGCAGCCGATTTGCTCATGCCGCAGGGATCGGGCAAGTTCCGCCTTTGCGTGCCGGAATCATCGGGCTGAAACATAAGACAATCAACAATTTCCGGAGGGCGGGAATCACGGTCTATTAAGGGTTGACAATTCTGATTATCGTGTCTTACAGTCCAATAGTTCGGGCAGCGGTACGTTTCTTCAGCGGGGTTCCCCACCCCCACCTCCTTGGCGTCTGCTGCTCGGACCTTTTTTCTCGTGGTTCCGCTTGACGTTCCACGGCTGATTACTTAGCTTCTCATGCTCTTAGTGCGGGGGCGTAGCTCAATTGGTTAGAGCGCTGCCCTGTCACGGCAGAGGTTATGGGTTCGAGCCCCACCGCTCCCGCCACTTCTTCTTCGTCAGCCGAGGCCCCAATCCCGCCGCCAGCTCCATAACGCAGGGGTGAGCGCTGGCTGCTTTACGGATTGAACACTAAGATAAAACGCCACGGCAACTGCGCGCGGGCGAAGGCTGCTGTCGAAATCGCGATTCTTTTCATCACTGAGCAGTGGGACGCAGCCTCCGAAAGAAAAGCAAAGCCCTCTCGAGCTCTCGTGTCACCCTGGCTGAAGTTAAACCCGGACGGATGGCAACGGGGACGTTGGTGGCCTGCGACTTCGAGGGGCGGAAATCGAGGCAACCCTGGTAGCGGCCGGGGCGCGATATTAGTTGCTGCCTCCGGTTTTGCCGGCCCGAAGCACCGCCTGGGCGTGGCGGGCGTGATGCCCTTGCAGGTTGAGGGCAAACTGCCGCAGCGTCTTTTCACCCAAGCCCTCGTGGTCGCCACACCGATAGAGCGCGCGGGCGAGGTCCAGTTCGGCAAGCTCCCGGCCGCGCCTGACGTCTTCGCTCTGGCGCGACTGCTGGCTGCCGAGGGAGGCTTCCAGGCTTGTGAGCGCGTGACCGCTGACGCCCGGTGATTGGAGCAGGCTGGCCAGCGTCCTGGCCGCGGCCTCGTCGCGGAACGATTCGAGCGCCAGGGCGATGGCGCGGAAGTGGGAGAAATCGTGGGCGGCGGTGAGCGCCGCGGCCTTCTCGATGAGCACCGGGAGCGCCGCCTGATCGCGGGTGCGGGCAAGCGCAATGATGTAGCTGTCGAGCCGGCTCATGCTCATGCCAAACTGGCCGCCACCACGGAACCCCCAGCCTTCGTCCCATGGCGACTGCTTCACGACGTCCCTCAAGATCTGGGCGCCCGCCGGATCGCCCAGCATGCCCAGCACGTGGGCGTAAACGAGCCGGTTGGAGAAGCCCGTGGACCTGGCCAATTGCTCGCGCAGCAGCGGTTTGGCGGCCTCGACATCCGTCAGCAGCACTTCGAGGTCCTCATAGCCGTTCACCACCTTCGCCACCGCCTCGACAAACCGGGCGCGCGGAAGCGGGAAGGAGTCGGCGTTCGTCAGCACGGTTTGCGGCAGGTTGCCGATTTCGACGAGATGGGCCTGGAGGGCTTTAAGGTCCAGGTCGCGCGTGGCGATGCCTTTCTTTGCCACCGTGGCGGCGGCGACCCCGGCGGCGTAGCCCTGGTTTTGCACGTCGGGCTGCATGCGGATGATGGGAATGGAATCGCGATGGGCGCTCACGCCGAGACCGGTGACGAGGATGCCATCCAGGCCGCGCGGCAACAGGCAGCGATACGGGACATGGGCATCCAGGTCCTCCCGGTGCGGTGCGCGCAGCATGAAAATCGGATGGATGGTGTAACCGTGGCTGTCGAAGTTGCTGCGCGAGATGACGACGGTGTCGGGGAATGTGCGTTTGAGGAAGATGTCCATCGGCGTCAGGGTGTAGTCGCCCACGATCTGCCGGCGCTCGCGCGTGTCCACTAACTGCCCAAGATCATACGTGCCCCGGTATTTCTCCCGGGCGGTGACAAAGGCGCGCCAGATATCCATCACGTCATTGTCATCCACGAACAGGTAGTCGGTGTTGACGTAGCGGGCACCGAGGTCGCGCGGCGGGAGCCCGGCGCCCTGCACCGACACTTCGGTGCCATCGGTATAGCGGCAGGCCGCACCGGCGGCGGTCGCGATGTCCGCATTGCCGGTGGCGTCCACGACCACTTTGGCGCGCACCACCGCGCGCCCCATGGGCGTCACGACCACCACGCCGGTGACGCGCCCATTCTCCACCACGGCGCCATGGCCCATGGCGGAAAACCAGATGTCCACGCCGGCCTTGCGCAACTCGCGCCGGTACCATTCGCTCTTGATCTCCGGGCTCCAGCCTCCGGAACTCGTCCGCGTGTCCGCGCCGCCTGCCAGCGCCGCCACGCCCTTGTCCACCTCCGAGGTGAAGCCGACCCGGTTGCCGTGGTAATACTTGGTGATCAACCCGGCTGTGCCGACGCCCCCCAGCTCGTGCAGGAACTCCAGCAGCAGCGTCTTCGCGCCCTGGCGTCCAGCCGCAATCGAGGCCGGTGCGCCAGCGGTGCCGCCGCCGACCACGACCACGTCGTATTCGCCCCACACGGGCAGGGCGCTTTCGCTCGCCGGCACGGAGCGATTCCCGGCGCGCTCCGGGGAGACCGGGCCGGCCTCCCGGACTTCTCCAGCGACGAGCCCTTCCCCGCGATGAACCAGCGCGCTGACGTTCAGCGGAGCCGCCATGCCGGCGGCTTGTTCCGCCGCGGCCTTGCCAACGCGCGCGCCGACCGCCATGAGGTTGACGGGCCGGACCAGTTGCGCGGCGGCCTCGCGCGAAACGCCGGCACAACCGCCTAGCACAAACACGTTCTCCACACCAGCGGGTTTCAGGCAATCAAGCGGGAGCTGCGCCGCGCCCGGCCAGGCGCCGGTGTGCGGTTTGCCCGAGCTGACGGAATCCGGCGGCACCTGGAAGAGCGTCTCTGAGCTGGCGGCGCTTTCGGCCGTCCACGTCAGGTCGCGGGCCACTTGCTCGGCG
>JBBQYD010000032.1:0-19906 GCA_038209025.1 Verrucomicrobiota bacterium
CCTCCATGCCATCGATGTGTTTTGCTTGTGGATTGACCCGCACCAGGTGGACCTCCGTCCAGGGCGACGCCGTGGCGGCTCGCAGCGCCGGCAGTGAGTGACAGGAAACTCCCTGGCTGAGAATCCACTTCTTTTCTTTGGCCTGCTCAAAGCCCTCCATGACCCGCTTCCATTCATCGGTCCAACCGTCTTTGAACATGCAATGGATGAGCATGGCATCCACGTAATCCGTGTTGAAGACTTTGCGGTGATGATCGATGCTTTCCAAGGTTTTCTCCGGTTTCCCACCGATCTTGGAAAGCAGGAAAACCTTCTCGCGCGGCAGGCCTTTGATCGCGCCTCCGAGCCAATCAAAGGTGCGGTAGCTCTGGGCGCAATCGAAGTAAGTGATTCCCTGGTCGTAGGCGTGATGAATGAGCCGGTTGAACTCCTCCTGCCCCAGCGAGCGTTGGACATGTCCGCTGTTACTCCCGGTGCCGAAACCCAAACGGCTGAGCCGCAATCCGGTTTTCCCCAGCGCCACCTGGTCGGCGGCTGTGCGCCTGCCCGGGGGTGAAACGGTGGAACAGGAAACGCCCGCGAGCATGGCGCCGGCGGCGGTGGCGGCGGTCTGGATGAATTGGCGGCGGCTGATCTGGAGGTTTTTCATAATTAATGACAAAACAAATGGCCCGGCTCCATCCCGGGCTGCAGCGGGATAAGAGCTGGCGTTGCGGGCAATTTATCACGTGGGTGCGGCTCGTCAACGCCGGGACCGGGATGCATCAATTCCAGAGGTACTCCGCGATGGGCGGGATCCGGGTGCCAGATTTTGGCGGATACCGTCCGCTTTTTAGGCGGGTGGGCAGGCAACCTGCTCTTAGCCATCCGAATGAGATGGGAAAACCCGAAAAACAAGAATGCAGGTGGCTTCAAGGGAGACGCTTGCGGGTCTGACCACGAACCTTACCTAGGCAACCAGTTCCACCCCGCCGCCCGACAACACCCCGGCCGGAGTAACCACCACCAATTTTGTGCCGCAAAGCTCCCGGACGTGGCCGGGGGCAATCGTCGGGACCATCACGACCAACCTCAGCGTGGGCAGCAGCCTGACTCCACCCACTCCGCTGCCGCCGGGCACCACCACCAATCAGACCGTCCAAAGCGAAACGACTCTTTAGCGGTGAGCGGACCTGTCTCCTCCGCTTTAATCGGTCAGGAGGAACCTTAGATCATCCAGCGTCAGGCTCTGCGAGAATTTTTCCTCTCCGAGGACCTCCTCGGAGAGGGCTTTCTTGGTGCGCTGCAGCGCGCGGATTTTCTCCTCAATACTGTTTTTGATGAGCAACCGGTAGGCGATCACCTTGTTGTTCTGGCCGATCCGATGCGTTCGGTCGATGGCCTGGTTTTCGACCGCCGGGTTCCACCAGGGATCGAAGAGCACGACATAGCTGGCGGCGGTAAGGTTCAAGCCGAACCCACCCGCCTTGAGGGATATCAGGAAGACGGCCGGCCCTTTGGTTTTCTGAAATTCCCTGACCAGAGCGCCGCGGTTCTCGGTATGGCCGGCCAGGTAGAACGTTTTCCATTCGCGCTGCTCCAGGGCGGGGCGGACGAGGTTCAACAGCTCCACAAACTGGGAAAAGACGAGCACCTTCTGACCTTCCTCCATCAATGATTCCAGTTGCTCCAGCAAGGCTTCAAGCTTGGCGCTGGCGGCCTTGGAATCCGGCTTGATCAGCTTGGGGTGGCAGCAGATTTGCCGCAGCCGCAGCAGCGAGGTCAAAAAATGGAATTGCTGTTCGGCCAGTTCCTTTTGCGTGGTGATGCGCAGGAGGCGTTGCTGGGCATTCTTCAATTCAGCGCGGTAGAGGGTCAGTTGTTCGCCTTCGATTTCGCAGAAGAGGTCTTCCTCAATACGATCGGGGAGATCCTTGGCGACCTGCGATTTGGTGCGGCGCAGCAGGAACGGGCGCACCCGGGCGGAGAGCCGCTGGCGGGCCAGGGGATCGTCTTTGGCATCATAGAGCCTGGTGAACTGGGCGCGGCTGCCAAGCACGCCGGGCATGGCGAAACTCATCAGGCTCCAAAGGTCCATCAACCGGTTTTCGATGGGTGTGCCGGTCAGGATCAGCCGGTTCTCGGCGTTCAGCGACCGGGCAACCTGGGCGGTTTGCGAGCTGGGGTTCTTTATGTACTGCCCCTCATCGAGAATCACCGCCAGCCAGATGACCGGGGTGAGACTCTCTCCCAGGTTCCGAAGCTGGCTGTAATTCAACACATGGAGATCCGCGGAGCCGAGTTGGGAGCGGAGCAACCGGAGGTCGCTGGCGAGCCAGATCCGCACGCGCAGTTCCGGTGCGAACCTTTGTGCCTCAGCCTGCCAGTTGTCCATAACACTCTTGGGGCACACCACGAGCGTTGGCGCCGGACCGTCCCCGCCCGCGGATTTTCCTTTTTCACGCAGGTATAAGAGCCAGGAAAGCGTCTGCACGGTTTTCCCGAGCCCCATGTCGTCCGCCAGAATGCCACCGAAATGATTGGCGGTAAGGTAGGCCAGGAAATGGTAGCCTTCACACTGGTATTGGCGCAACTCAGCGGTCATGCCCTGGGGGACCTGGGGCGCGACTCGGGCCTTGATTTCCTTTGCGCGGCGCTGCACCCGCTCGACCTGTTCAGCCGGCAGGAATTGTTCCGCCGCCTTGTTGGCCAACTGAAGCGTGTGCAGCCGCTGCGGTTCGGCCGAAAGCTCGCGGGGGTTCAAGCCGAGCCGGGCCAGACGCTGATCCTCCTCTTCCGTCAGGTCAAACTGGAGCCGTTTCCAGCCCTTGCCGGCCAACCGCACGTAACCGCCCCGGGCGTTCAGGAGCACCTTGATTTCCTCCGGCGTCAGGGTCGCGTCATTCACATCTACCAGCACGCTCAGATCGAACCAGTCGATGACAGTTTCCTGGATTTCGAGCTTCACGCGGCCCGCCACGTTTTTCGCCGCAAAGGAAGCCAGGTCCCCGGCCAGCCGCACCTCGATCGCGGAAGGCACGCCGCGAAGCCACTGCGCAAACTTTTCCGGGAAGGCCTTATTCACCCGGAGCACGAGTCCGCCAACGGTGTTTTTCAGATCCAGAGCCGCAAGCAACGGCGGCACCAGAGCCAGGCTGGAGTTGTCGTGCAGGATGATTTCCTCGGAGGCTTTGTTTTTGGACCCGGAAATGGGGTGCCAGTCCGTGCCCAACCACTGCAGTTCCAGGCCATCATCAGCCACCGCGCTCACCTCGAAGGCGCAGTTTTCAGTTTTGCTGCCCAGGTAGATGGGCTCCAGGTGGCACTCGATCAGCACCTTGAGCGGGATTTTGCGCACCTTGCGGCTGATACGTTCCGGCAATTCAACCGCGAGATGCTGCAGCAGGGCAACGCCATGATTCCGCTCAAGGGCCGGCGCGGGAATTCGAATCGGCTCACCCGCCCTGACCGGAAAAAGTGCTTTGGGTGGCCCCGGGAAAACGGCATCCGGAGTAAGGTATAGGGCGGGGTGAACCGGGAGCGCCGCCAGGATCATGGGGGGCGCTGAGCCATCCGCGCTTACGAGACGGAACTGGTAATCCTCGTTCTCCGTTTGCGCGGGCGTCATTTCCCAGCGGAGCGGCTCAGTGGAGTGTTCGATAGGCCGGCCAACGGCATTTACAATATGATCGCGCAGGTAAGGCAGCCGCACCAAACGCCCCAAGGCCAGCAGCGTTCCGCTTTCAGCGATCTTCCAGGGCACCTGTCCATCGTAGCCCATGTCGACGGCCAGCCGGGACCATATCAATTCACCTTCCGGGGAAAATATCTGGCGCCGGGAATTGTAAAGGAGATCCCGGAAAAGCGCTTTGCGCAGGACGGTGTACTCGGCTTCATCGGCGCGTTTCCATTGCAGGCGCAGTGCGTCGAGGTCAATCACGACGCGCAGGTCGGCCTCCCGCACTTCCGCGCGGCTCCCACTGGGATTCTCATGGTATTGCCCCGCCAGCAGGTTGATCCAGTGGTCCACCTCCTGTTTGCGGCGCCGAACCGCGATCCGCCGTTCAATTGCCTCTAAATCGGTGATGGGCACCATGTACTCCGGGATGGTAAACTTGCCCATGAGCGCCGCCTGCGCCACGTAGAGCCAGAACTCGTGTTCGCTTTGAGGAGGAGCCTCCCAGATTTTCATTTGTCCGTAGGGCGCCTGAAACCCGAGTTCCTCAAAATCCCACGAGTTGAAAACCCGGTGCTTCGAAACCCGGAGGTAGATGCGGTGAATGAGACGCAGGTAGTTGGACTCAACCGCCTTGAGCGGGCGGCCCAGCGCGGCCGCCAATTTGGGGGCCAGATCACTGGATACTTCCTGGTTGGCAAGCGCCCGCTGCATGGCCACCGCTTTTTGCCCCCCATCCATGGAACTTAGCTTCTGCACCTGCCGCCCATTGAATTCCGCGATAAGCATTTGCACCAGGCCACAGACATGCTCGCATCTGGCGCCCTCCCCGTGTTCCTGGCAAAAGCCGACCCAGTGTGCAACCTGATAGAGCAGCTCCGCCGCCACCGCTTGGTTGCCCGTATGGACAGTTGCCCGGAAGTGGACGTGGTCGTCCAGTTCCTGCAGGTCAGTGATATGGCCCCGCAACAGCAGGTATTTCCCCACTTCGATGCTGCGCTTGGGCATCGAGTAGAGGAGTCGTTGGGCGGCGACTAAATCAAAGTAATCCAGGGCTCCTGGCATCCGTCTATTGTAGGTGAAGTCCAACGTTGCTCAAGCCGAAGCCGCGCCGCGCCGCCGATTCTCATGCCTATTGAACGGGTCTTGCCGTTTCGCTGGCGACGCCCACACCGTTCCAGATCACGCGAAGTGTCCTGTTTCAAGGCATCAACCGAACGTGGGGGTCCGCCAGCGGGAGGTGCGAAACCTTGACTTCGCGCGGTTTTACGGACATAACCGCATCAGAATCCGAAGCGCGCGCAATTTGGCGAGGTTTGGCGATTAATTGGTGTTGAACCTGCTTTAGGGGAAGGGAATCGTTTCCCGGTGTTCGAAACGGAGCAGGTTATTGGGTTTGTGCCCGGTCTATGAATTTACCTTTGGCGAAAGTGCTGCTGGTCGAGGACGACATGCGAATGCGTGACGTTCTGGAGGCCCTTTTACAGGATGAGCACACCTCGCTGGCCAGCGCGCGGAGTGTGGATGAGGCGCTGCAGTCCGTTCGGAACCAGGTATTTGACCTCATCCTGCTCGACCTCGGCTTGCCGGGCGTCAACGGGTTTGAACTGCTCAAGGAGCTCAAGGCCAATCCGCGCACGGAGACGATCCCCGTGATTGTGCTGACCGCCTGGAATTCCACCAGCGACAAATTGCGGGGGTTCGAACTTGGCGCGTCCGACTACCTGACCAAGCCCTTTGAACCGGCCGAACTGCGGGCCCGAGTGTTCGCCATTTTGCGCGCCAAACGCCTGCAGGATCAGTTAGGCCTGGCCAATCGCGAACTGGTGGCGGCCCGCCTCGTGGCGGAGAACGCCGCCCGCGCAAAAGCCGAATTCCTGGCCAACATGAGCCACGAAATTCGCACCCCGATGAACGGCATCATTTCCATGTCTGGCTTGCTGCTGGAAACGCCGCTCAACCACGAGCAGCGCGGGTATGCGGAAACCATTTACGCCAGCAGCGAATCGCTGCTTACCATCATCAACGACATCCTGGACTTCTCCAAGATTGAATCCGGGAAGCTGGAGCTGGAATCCCGTCCGTTTAACCTGTGCCATTGTCTGGAGGACGCCCTGGACCTGCTGGCCGCCAAGGCGGGCGAGAAAAACCTCGAAATCGCCTATGAAGTGGCCGACGCGGTGCCGGAGGAGTTGCTTGGGGATGTGACCCGCCTGCGGCAGGTTTTAGTGAACCTGATTAGCAACGGCCTCAAATTCACCGCCCAGGGTGAGGTCGTCATCCAGGTGACCGCTTCGGCCCCGCCGCCCGGTGCCAACGGTGCCTGGCATTTGCACGTTCTCGTGCGCGACACCGGAATTGGGATTCCCGTGGACCGGCTGGCGCGCTTATTCAAGTCTTTCAGCCAGGTCGATGCGTCCACGGCCCGTCAATATGGCGGCACCGGTCTCGGTTTGGCCATCAGCAAGAGCCTGGTGGAAGCGATGGGTGGCAAAATGTGGGTGGAAAGCGTGCCGCAGAAAGGCTCAACTTTCCATTTTACGCTGCCTGCCCGGAGCGCTCCCTCCACAGCCCCTCTGGCGCCCCGCGATCTCAAGACCTCCAGTGCGGGCGCGCGCGTCCTGATCGTGGATGACAACGCGACCATTTGCCGGCTCCTGAGCCAGCAGTTGTGCAAGTGGGGCATGACGCCCCGGGCGACCCAGCAACCGTCCGAAGCCATGGCCTGGCTGCGGAACGGCGAGGTGTTTGACCTCGGGGTGGTGGATTTTCGCATGCCTGAGATAGACGGCCTGGCCCTGGCGCAGGAAATTCGCAAGCTTAAGCACGGCCAGTTTCCGCTGATTCTGCTGCATTGCATGCGCCTGCGCCCGGAGGAGCGGGAAGCGGCCGGGGCGACGTTCGCCGGCTGCCTTGCCAAACCATTGAAAGCCGCCCCCCTGGAGGACACCCTCAGGCGTGTTCTGGCCGGCCGGAAACCAGCGCCACAGACGACAACCGCCGCCACCCACCCCAAGCTCGACCAGGCTCTGGCTGCGCGCCTGCCCTTGCGCGTGCTGCTCTGCGACGACAATGCCATTAACCAGAAAGTAGCCCTGCGCCTGCTGCAACAAATGGGCTATCACGCGGATCTCGCCATGCACGGACGCGATGCGCTGGCGGCCCTGGAACGCCAGGCTTACGACCTGGTCTTCATGGACGTCATGATGCCTGAGATGGGCGGGTTCGAAGCCACTCAGATCATCCGCGAACGCCAAAAGCTTGCGGACCAATACCCCACTTATAAAAACCAAATTGTCATCGTGGCGATGACCGCCAGCGCCATGCAAGGGGACCGCGAAAAGTGTCTGTCCGCCGGCATGGATGATTACCTGGCCAAGCCTGTGCGCCTCGAAGAGGTGCGCGCGCTCATCGAGAAATGGGGACCCGCCTTTCTCAGTGAAACCGGGCAGCCGGTCCCCGGCACGGCTCAGGTTCAGGCAGCACCGCCGCCCCCGCAGAGTTCCGCGCCGCCCCCCGTGGACCTCGAAAGGCTCATGGAGTTCACCGACAATAACCCCGAGAGCCTGCGCGAGCTCATGTCGCTTTACCTGAGCCAAACCACCCAGCAGTTCGCGGATTTGAGAGCCGCCATCGCGGCGTCCTCGCCCCAGCAGGTGCGGCAGGTGGCGCATAGCTGTGCCGGCGCCAGCGCCACTTGCGGCATGATCTTCCTGGCCCCGATACTCCGCGACTTGGAGCATCAAGGCATCCAGGGAACTCTGGTTAACCCCGGCGAGCTTTACGAAAAGGCCGTCGCGGAACTGGAGCGCATTCAAAGGTTCCTCCAACCTCACCTTGGCCCCCAACCCAACCAGCCGGAAAAAGTCTGAGCCTATGGACCCCATCCTCCTCATCGAAGCGAGCGACGCCACCAACGAGCCCTTCCAGAACTCCTTCTCAGAGTTGCGCGCGTTGCACCAGGATCTCGTCAAGGCCGAGGCTGAAAACGTCCGGGTGGCGGTCGCGTGGAAAATGCAGGGGCTGACCCTGGCCATGGCCAACACCCTGCGATTGTCCGGGTTGCCGGCCGCCGCCCGTTTCAGTGACACCCTGGAGACCCTGCTAACGGACCTGGCTGAAAAACCGCGCAACCTCAATCCCGACAGCCTGCGCTCCGTCGCCCAGGCGATTGATTTTCTGAATGTGCTGTGCAACGCCGGGAAAGCCGCCAATAAGTGCGATCCCGCCTTGGGCAGCATCCTGGTGGTGGATGACGAGCCGATTTCCCGTCGCGCGATCACTGCTTCTCTGGGAAAGGCCGGGCTCCAAAGCACCTGCCTTCATGACCCGGCAATCGCCCTCACCTTGCTTCAAGAAAACGCCTTCGACATGGTCGTGCTCGATGTCCACATGCCGGAAATGAACGGATTCGAGCTGTGCTCCGCCATGCGCGCATTGCCCGGGCACAAGCACACGCCGGTGATTTTTGTGACCGGGCTGAATAGCCTCGAGTGCCGGGCAGCCTCAATGATCAGCGGGGGCAACGAGATGACCATCAAACCTTTTCTCTATGCCGAACTGGCTCTCAAAGCCCTGCTCCACATCATGCGCGCCCGACTGACCCGCGACTGATCAAAGGGCTGGCGTTGGCAGTTGGCTGACCGGTTGCCATTCCGGGTCGCCCTCCCGCCAAAAGTGCGCCTCGGGAATGATGGAACCATCCGCCAGGTATTGCAGGATTTCCTCCTGGGAATACGGGCCGTATTCCTCGTTGTTCTGCGAAATCAAATACGGGCGTTCCGGTGTCGTGTGGCGCACCACTCGGGCGCGAACGGGTTCGGGGGCCGGTTCTTCCAACGGGTTGTCCCGGGGGTGAGACCGCCACCACAGCTTCAGCAAACCGAGCGCGCCCATCCCGAGGGCAAACCCGCCAAGGTGCGCTCCAAATGCGGTGCCCTCATTTTCGGCAACTTTTGCCAGTTCCAGCACCGCCCAGAGGAGATCGCTCAGGAACCAGAAGGACATCACGATCCAGGCGCTCACGAAGAAGTCACGGCTGATCGGACGGAAAAAGAACCACCCGAAAAACTTGAACTCGATTTTGGTTTTAGGCAGCAGGAGCAGGAAGGCCCCCATGCAGGCGGAAATCGCGCCCGAGGCGCCGCCCAGCGGGACGTCGGAAGCAAAGTGCCCGGACGTCAGCGCCACGTGGGCGAAAACCGAAGCCACCCCGCCCACCAGGTACAGAGTGAGAAAACGTCCACGTCCAATAATGTCCTCCGTGCTGGCCCCAAAGAGAAACAGGTAAACCATATTTCCCAGCAGATGGAAGATGTCCGCATGCACAAACAGGCTGGTGAAGATGGTCAGCAGGTTCGCGGCGCTGGGGGTAAACCAGAAGGATTTCATCCACCACACGTAGGACTCAACGCCCATGGACCAAAGCGCGATGGACCAGATATGAACCAACACGCATGCCCCCATCAGCGAAAACGTCACCACCGGCCATCGGCTGGCCTTATAATCGACCCCGACCGGAAGCAGCAGGAAGAACATGAGCCACCGAGTATCAGAGCCTGCCGGGAAATGCCAGCGGAAACACGCCTTTACGTCCCGGTTGGTAACGGCGGGCGGAGGTGGGAGACTCGGAAAGGGACGGTGGGTTTCCGGACCGCGCCTCCTTCGCCTCCCGGCCACCCCTGATGTTCCGTCCATCTTGTCAAATCCGCCACTAATTGCTTGTTCATGCGCCGCTTACTTCGCAATATAACGGTGCGATTCAGCGCCCGGCGCGAGCCGAGACAACCGCGTGCCGCTCGCGGCCCAAAGTTGGTTCCTGGACAGCTTCATGCCGTGGGGTTATGGCTGACGGAGAGGCACAGTTTCGCCGGTTGAATTGTCTATGACCTTGAGGCCTTTTTGTCTGCGCAGGTTAAGCCTTGCCGCATTGCTGCTGGCAGCCGCCGTTTTGTCGGGCTGCACCGCGAGCCATTATCGGAAATCGGCCGATAAAGAGGTCTATCGGATCATTCAGAATATCGAGCGGCAGGTCTTCGGGGCGACGAACGAGTTCAGCATCAACACTCCCTATTCCGGGCGCGAACCCAAAAGCATCACCCCGGCCGAGATTATCGAGGACCGCAACGCGACGAACCAGCGGATCCTGAATCTTGACCAGGCGATCAACCTGGCCGTGAAACACAGCCGGGAGTATCAGAACCAGAAGGAGCAGCTTTACCTTTCCGCGCTGACGCTTACGGGCGCGCGTTACGAATTCACGCCGCAATTCTTCGCGGATGCCGTCCCCCAAGTGAGCGGCACGCCCAGCGGCGCCCAGACCGGGTCGATGCGCAGCCGGGTGGGCGTGGGTCAGTTGCTGAAAACCGGCGGCACGTTGAGCGTGTCGCTGGCGAATGACCTCGTTCGTTACTTCTCAGGCAAGCCGGCCGATGAGGCCCGCGGCTCGGCCATCAACACCTTGTCCGTGGACCTGACGCAGCCCCTGCTGCGCGGGTTCGGAATCAACGACCCCACGGTGGAGCAACTCACCCAGGCGGAGCGCAACGTCATTTACGCGGTGCGCAACTTCAGCTTCTACCAGGAGCAGTTCGCCGTGGATACCGTCAACACGTACTTCAGCCTGCTCACCCAGAAGGACAAAGTCCGCAACAACTTCCGCGACTTCACCAACCGCGTGGAAACCACCCGTTACCTGGAAGCCCGCGCGGTGGACCGCGAGCGCAAGAGCAACGTGGACGATGCGCGCACCGCCGAGTTGGGCGCGCGCCGGGATTACATCAATTCGCTGGCGGCTTACCTGACGTCCCTGGACGCGTTCAAATTGCGGCTGGGCATACCGGTTTCCGAGAAACTATTCCTGGACGACCGGGATCTTGAGCAGCTTATCCAAGTGGGTTTGCTGCCCGTGGAGGTGGATCCGAAAGCGGCCTACGCCATTTGCCTGGAGAAGCAGCTCGAAATTCTCAACGCGATCGACCGGTTTGAGGACAGCAAGAGGAAAATACGGCTCGCAGCCGACCAGTTGCGCGCCCAGGCCAGCTTTTTCAGCACCGCGACGCTCAGCTCGGACAAACCGGATGATTACCTGAACTTCGACCCTGACAAAGTGCGTTACACGGCCGGCGTGCAGATCAACCTGCCGATTGACCGCTTGCGTGAGCGGAACACCTATCGCGCGACCCTGGTATCGTTCGAATCACAGCTCCGGTCCCTGAGCCTGACGCTGGATAATTAC
Source organism: Verrucomicrobiota bacterium (assembly GCA_038209025.1). GTDB lineage: Bacteria > Verrucomicrobiota > Verrucomicrobiia > Limisphaerales > UBA8199 > JBBQYD01. The sequence continues at coordinate 10,893 of JBBQYD010000032.1, forward strand.
CGGGACCGCATTGAACGCGGATTGCGGAGCATTGAGCAGGCGCGGCTGAATTATCTCAACGGGCTGGAATCGTTGAAGGTGGCCCAACGCCGGGTGGAGAATAACTCGATGCTGCTGGAGGCAGGGCGCGCGACAATCCGCGATTTGCGCGAAGCGCAGGATCAGCTCATCCAGGCGGAGAACAATCTCTCGGACCTCTACGCAGCCTATCTTTCGGCCCGGCTGGGCTTGCTGTTGAACATGGGGGTGATCGATACCCAGCCAGAAAGGTTCTGGCTTGCCGACCCGTTAAAGAATAAACTGGCGCCTGGCCAAATGGGCGCCCCCGCGTTACGCATGCCGAACGACCAGGTAGTGCCTCCGGAGTCGTTCCTGGAGCCCGCATCATGACAACGAAATCGTTACTCGAAAAATTACCCCAACCCCTGAGAAGGCGCCCGACCGTCCTGGGGGTGCTGGTCCTGGCCCTCCTGGGCGTCGGCCTGTTCCTGGTCTTCCGTCCCGCCAGGAACACCAACTCGGCAACCTCCTATTACCAGGTGAAGCGCGGGAATTTCACTGTATCCGTGGTCGAAGGAGGCACCTTGTCGGCCGTGAGCGAGGTCGTCATTCGCAATGAAGTCGAAGGCGTGGCCCGCATCATCTCGATTGTGCCGGAGGGATCCTACGTCAAGAAGGGCGACCTGCTGGTGGAACTGGACTCGGCGCAGGCGCAAGACCAGGTCAACCAGCAGCAGATTAATTACGAAAAGGCCAAATTCTCGGTGGAGCAGGCTGAGGCGACGCTTGAAATCATGCGGAGCTCCACCAACAGCGACTACACGGCCTCGGCTTTAAAGCTTCAGTTGGCGCGACTGGACCTGGAAAAATACTTGCGAGGCCAGCGTCTGGTGGACCTCGTCGAGGCCAGCAATAAAGTGGTCCAGGTGCTCGCGCAACTCCAGGTGAACCAGGATACTTACTTCAACTCCACGAACCTGGCCTCGAAAGGTTACGAAACCAAACAGAAAGTGGAGGGCGACCGCCTGGCGGTGCTGAATTCGCAGAACGCGCTGATTGTGGCCACAAACGGCGCCTGGATGCTGGAGCAGTTCGACACCATCAAGACGCTTAAGAAGTTTGAATCTGATGTCACGCAGGCCGAGCAGGAGTTTGAGCGGGTGGCGAACCAAAACCGGCGCAAGATGATCCAGTATGAAGCGGACCTGATGACTCAAAAGAATACGCTCGTACTGAGCGAACAGAAGCTCGAGCGCGACAAACGCAATCTGGCCGCTACCAAGATCTACGCGCCGCAGGAAGGGTTGGTGGTCTATCAGGTCAGCGACAATCACTTCAGCAGCGAGTCGCTCATCGAGGGTGGCGCAACGGTCCGCAACCGCCAGGAACTTATCAAACTGCCGGACCTGTCCCGGATGAAGGTGACCGTGAAAGTTCATGAATCTCACGTCGGCATGGTCCGGCCCGGACAACCCGCCTATGTCGTGCTGGATTCCCTGCCAGATGCGCGCTTCCCGGCCGTGGTGGAGCGGGTGGCACCGCTGCCCGACACGCAAAGCCGCTGGGGCAACCCGAATCTGAAGGTCTATAATACGGACGTTTACCTGATGGACACGATTCCCAACGTAAAGCCGGGTGTTTCGGCCCGGGCAGAAATCATTGTCACAAACATCGAGGACACCTTGTCGGTGCCCATCCAGGCGATCACCACCTTCAAGGGCAAACAGGTCGTCTTTCTCGCCAGCGCCAAAGGGGCCGAGCCTCGCCCGATCGAGGTCGGAATGTTCAACACGAAATTCATCGAGATAACCAGGGGCTTGAAGGAAGGCGACCGCGTGCTGCTGGCGCCGCCGTTCGACACCCAGGAGAAGGAGGCGGCCACCGAAGTCGCCGAGGGCGCCTCAACCAATCGCCCGCTCTCACGAGCCTCGGTCACCAACGCGGATCCCGCGCTGACGCGGGGGCCGCCCCGCGGGCCGCCGCGGCCGAGGGTGACCGGGCGGATGGCGAGCGCAACGGCAAGCGCGGGGGCATGAGCCAGGAAGAGATACTCAAGCAATACGACAAGAATGGCGATGGCAAGCTGGACGATGCCGAGCGCGAAGAAATGCGGACGGCCCTGGCGGCGCGCAACGGCGCCCCGGGAGGCCAGTTCAACCGGGAAGAGATGATGAAGCGCTGGGATAAGAATGGCGATGGCCAGCTCGATGAAACGGAGCGCGCCGCGATGCGGGAAAGCTTCGGTGGTGGCACGGGGCCGTCCGGAAAACAGCGCGAAGGACGCGGGCGGCGAACGGGTTCGGGCACCGAAACGGAAACCGACGCGGGCACCACTGCCGCCCCCAGGCGAAGCGGTCCGACCCTCTGACCCCATTGCCCACCCCCCCCATCTCGCGTCCAATGCCGCGGCGCCGCAGGCAAAAGCCAGCCGCAGCATCATCCGCATCGAGGACCTTAAGAAGACCTACGTCCTGGGTGAGGAAAACATCGTCCATGCCCTCGACGGCGTGAATCTCGTCATTGAAGAGGGGTCCTTTGTCGCCATCATGGGGCCCTCGGGATCCGGCAAATCAACGATGCTTAACATCCTCGGCTGCCTCGACCGGCCGACCTCCGGCAGGTACTTCCTTGGCAATGAAGACGTTTCCCAGATGCATGACGATGCGTTGTCCGAGGTGCGCGGACGCCGCATCGGATTTATTTTCCAGTCCTACAACTTGATCGCCCAGTTGACGGTGATCGAGAACATCCAGGTGCCGCTGTTTTACCGCGGCCACGATTTGAAGTCATGTTACGACCGCTGCGTGGAACTGGCGAGACTGGTCGGGCTGGGAGATCGGCTGACGCACCGCCCCACGCAGCTCTCCGGCGGGCAGCAGCAGCGCGTGGCCGTCGCCCGGTCGCTGGTGAACGATCCGCTGATGATTCTGGCGGACGAGCCCACCGGCAACCTGGATTCCAAGACCGGCGCCGAGGTGCTCGACCTCATCAGCCATCTCAATGATTCCGGAAAAACCATTGTCCTGGTCACGCATGACGACAAAGTGGCCGCGCGCGCGCACCGCATCGTGCGCATGAAAGACGGGAAGATCGACCAGGATATCATCCGCGGCGCTCCTTCCCTTGCCACCAGTTCGCGGCCATGATTCCCTACCAGTTCATCATCACCGTTCGCCTGGGCATCAAGAGCCTGATGCTCCACAAGCTCCGCACTTCGTTGACGATGCTGGGCATTATTTTTGGAGTCTGCTCGGTGATCGCGATGCTGGCGATTGGCGAAGGCGCTTCCTACGAGGCGCAGGAGGCGATAAAGAAGCTCGGCAGCAATAACATCCTTATTCGCAGCCTCAAGCCGCCCGAAGCGGCAAAGCAGCAAAGCGGCGGCGGCGGCCGCGGCATGCAGTTGAAATACGGCCTTACATATGACGACAGCGACCGGCTGCTGGCGACTGTGCCCGGGGTCGTGCGGGTGCTGCCGATGCGGATCATCCGTGAAAATGTTCGTTTCCAGCGCAACGAAGTCCCTTGCCAGGTGATCGGCACCCTGCCCTTCTACACCGAGGTCGCCGGCGCAGCCGTCGTGCGCGGCCGGTTCCTCAGCTACATGGACGAACTGCACAAGGAGAATGTTTGCGTGATCACCACCGGGCTGGCCCGGCGCCTGTTCCCGGTCCAGGATCCCCTTCAATATGCCGTCCGAATAGACGCTTTCTATTACCGCGTCGTGGGAGTGATCCAGGAGCGCAGCCAACCCGAGCAACGCTCGCAGGCCGGCAAGATGGAGGGACAGCCGTTGGATAACAACGTGTACATCCCCCTGAGCGCGTCCCGCACCCGGTTTGGCGAAGTATTGATCCGGCGCTCGGCCGGCACGTTTGAGGCCGAGGAGGTGCAACTGCACCAAATCACCATCCAGATGCGCGATGCCCAGGCCGTCGAAACCGCCGACCCCCAGGTCAAAACCCTCTTGAACCACTTCCACGATCAGAACGACTACGAGATCATCGTGCCGCTGCAATTATTACGCCAGGCCGAGCAAACCAAACGTCTGTTCAACATCGTGCTGGGATCCATCGCGGCCATCTCGCTGCTGGTCGGCGGCATCGGCATCATGAACATCATGCTGGCCACGGTCACCGAACGCACCCGCGAGATCGGTGTGCGCCGCGCGCTGGGCGCCAAACGCGGCGATATCACTCTCCAGTTCCTTGTGGAAACCGTGGTGCTTTCGGTCGGCGGCGGGCTGATCGGCGTCCTCGTGGGCGTCATCGCGCCGCTCATCGTGTCCCAACTCACCACGATGCGAACCATCGTCACGCCCTGGTCCGTAATTCTGGCCTTCGGCATCTCCGGCGCCATCGGCATCGTCTTCGGCATTTACCCCGCCAAAGCCGCCGCGGAGCTTGATCCCATCGAGGCGCTGCGGCACGAGTGATCAACCGTCACCGTCAGGCAGGGCCGCAGGTGGTGCGCGGCGCGGCGGGAAATTGCACGGGCGAGCGAACCAACTGAAAGGTGAATCCAGAGTCGTCGGCATTCCACCGCTGGGGCTGGGCAGCGGGCTTTGGGGAGCGAAGGTTTCCTTCCAGCCCCTGGGCGTCAGTTGCCAGATGTCCTTATTGGGATGGCTGGGCAGCCGCCGCAGGATGTCGTGGAGGTACGCAAGGTCGGTCCGACAACTGACAATCATGGAAAAAAGAAAGGCCAAGCTTGACCCGAGAGCCTGGAAACCTCCGATGCTCACGGTAAGGACCCGCAAGTGTCAGTCCTCGCTATTGACACTGCCGAACCGAGGGACTTTACGCATGGCGTGTCCCGGAAACTTAGAATCGAATATCCCGGCGCCCTCTATCACGTGCTGAACCGTGGGGATCAACGCGAGGACATCTTTCGCCCCGGCGCATGTCTCACCAGCGGGGTTTCTGATTCTTTGCAAACCAGCCGCAGAGGAGTTTTTGGCGCTCCGTCGGGGAGGCTGCGGGTTTGGTGTCTTGCGGGTCGGACCCGTGCTCCACGCTCCAGCCGGTCCACTCACGGAATGCGTGGTAAGTCCAGTCCCAGTTGTGCTGTTCGAAAATATCGATCAGATCTCCGAGATATCGGGCACCGCTGTTGTCGGGAGCCCATCGGATGGCGCTGAACTCTCCTATGTAAATATGCACATTGTAGCGGTTTTGAAAATCCACGACGGGTTGCAGCGCACGTTCCAGTTCCACTTTGTCCCAATGCTTGCCCTGTATGTCGCCGGGATAGACGTAAGAGGGCGTTTTGCCAAACACATTCTGGTGGGTGAAGGCATGCGGGAGGTACATATGCACGCTGTACACCACGTTGGAGACGGGGATCGGCAGCAGGTCCTTCAGGCCATCAGGACCGCCCCAATGGGCGGGCTCGATTATAATTGTCCGCAGCGGATCCACCGATCGCACTGCCTTCGCAGTACGTCCCGCCAGGTCCTGCCAATCAGCACAGCTCTCGGCCACATCGTCCGCCACCGGCTCGTTTACAAGGTCATAGCCCCAGATGGGTTTGGCGCTTTTGTAGCGCGTGGCGAGGTTTGTCCAGATGTTGACAAACCGTTCCTGGCAGTTTGGGTCGGTGAACAAACCGGCGTCGGATCCCACGTAACCTCCGGCGGTCGGCTTGCCTCCGGGTGGGGAGTGAAGATCCAGCACAACATAAATGCCAAGCTCTTCGCAGATCGGCAATGCGGCATCCAGCTTTTTGAGTTCGCTTTCCAACCAGCGGTCGTAGGCTGCTTCCGTATAGCTTTCGCCAGCCCGCCCCGGTCGCGTAAGCTGCCAGCGGATCAGGTTGGCATGCCACTCACCGCCCAGCACACGCAGGCTCTCCGGGGTGATTGAGGAGCTGATCATAGTCCCACGCAAGCGGGGCAGGGTATGGCCTTTGTACATGGGCCCGGCCACGGGCGCAGGCGGAACGGACGGTGGCCTGGCCACGGTGAACTTCAGGTCGTCGAACCACACTTTCCCGGTAACCTCTTCAAGGCCGAGCAGCAGCGTGATTTTTGTGGCATCGGCGGGGATGCGAACCATGAATCGGGCGAGTTGCCAATCGAACGTGCCGACGTCGAGGGGTGCCTGGGGGTAATTCTTTCCACCCGGCGTCTCGATGATGAGCATGCACTTGATGCCATTCCACGAGTTATGCTTCGGGCTGACCGCCTCCGCACGGACCCTCCCGGATCCGCGCACCTCGCAACCCAGCACTTCGGCCACGGGCAATTCCCGGGTGATGCTCATCCCCCCGCCGAAGCTCCGGGATGAAATGGCGACCGAGTGACCGTTTGTCGCGGCGGGTGCCAGTTCGGCCTTCCCGCTCCACCCGTGCAGTGCGTTCGTTCCTTCAAAATTGCTTTGGAACCAGACGGCATCCCTGGGCAGGGTGCCGCCGGCCCGGGAAGGTGCCCCGGTTCCCAGGATCAGCAGGAGAGCAAATGCCCCTGCCAGCCGCTTGCAAATGATCGGTCTCATTCCCATGCCCATCAATTAAAGCACACGGCTGCAAAATGCACGTCTTGAATCCGGCCTGGTTCGAGGAATGGATTGCTTTTCGGCGATTTATCATCCCCCTTCGCTTAGAAGCTACGGCGGGACAGGCGTGATGAACCGGGGAGACCGGCGGGAGGCCATTTTCCCGGATGACACGGACCGGAAGCGTTTCCTGGACACTCTCGCGGAAGCCTGCCAGAAAAAGCCGATTCGCAAATGCACCCCTACTGTCGGAGGAACAACCATGTGCATCTGGTAGTGGAGATTCCGACCAGTACAACCTGGTCTTGGGCATGAAGTGGCCCCTGGGCGTGGACCCCAAAGGCGTCATTCCGTGTTCGTATCACAAGGAGAGCTTGCCACACTGGCCGGAAGCTGCATAATGTCATCATTCACTTAACGCCGCGTGCAGTACCGGTTATGGATCAATCGAGCATCACCACCTGGCTTCAGAAGAAACTCAAACGCGATCGCCTCTGCGCATGGGCGATCGGGTGGGGCTGTCTGTTGGCCGGTTGCGCTATCCTGGCACTCACCTGGGGCTTCGCGTACATGACTTCACTCGTCGCTCTGGGCCGCTTGATGGGTTACCACCACTGGCTGATTTACACGCTGCCGTGGCTCCTTCTGCCACTGTTGTTCTGGGGGAATGCACGTACTTCCCGCGAGTATCTTTCCGAGTACTCGGTTAGCGCGGCCAACGGCTCGGGCGAGGTGGTCAGCTTCTATCTGCCCGGGGTCGGCCTGGTTTCCAATGTGAACCCGCTGGCGCCCGAAACCATCCATGCCGGAACCAAAATCATCACCGATATCCTGTTTACGGGTCCGCGAGTGTTTATGGCCGGCTGCCGCAGCCTGGGCAAAGCCGTCCGGATTGGCAGAATCGACGTGGGCAACTGTGGTGCCGTGGTGACACTCCTAATGTTGACGGGCCGCAAAATGGGGTTTCAGGATATCGTGAACGCGCTTGGGGAAGGCTTCGATCCAGCGACCATTTTCCCCCAAATGGCGTTGATTGATGGCGTGCTGTTTCTGCAGGCGGAACCAGCGGGACTAACGTTGACCCAGGATCTGCGTGACGCGATTCGCCAGGAGGCCTGATTGAGCAATGCCTGCGCCAGAGATGCGGAGTATTGCCGCGCCGCCTGTGGCCATTGCGGGCAGCACATCGAGTTCCCACGGCAAGGTGCCGGTTCGATAATCGCCTGTCCGGCTTGCGGACTGGATACCCCGCTGGATTCGCTGCCGGACGAACCTAAGATCACTCCGGAGATTTCCGCCACGGAACTGCAGGCTGCTTTCGTTGGTGCGACGGCAGCTCCCGGGATCTCGCTTTTCTATCAATTTGGGTTGGTGCTGGTGGCACTGTTCATGATTTTGCTGCCGGTGGCTTATCTGGCTTTGGCGGCGGGACTGGCCTGCGGCGTCTATTGGTATGCCACCCACGCCCAGGTGATCTTCAGCTTCAGAGGCGGGGGATTTTATGGTCTGCTGCTTCGGTTGGTGCTCTATGGCGGACCTTTGATCGGTGGCGTCGTCGCCGTGTTCTTCATGTTCAAACCACTGCTGGTCCGCAGCCCTAAACGATTCCCGCCTCTCGAACTAAACCCGGCCGCCCATCCTCGTTTGTACCAGTTCATCGCCCAAATCAGCGACCTGCTGCGCACGCCTATGCCCCGCGGCATCGAACTCAATAGCGAACTGGGCGCCAGCGCGGGACTCCGTCGGGGCTGGCGCAGTTTTTTAGGCCGGGACCTTGTCCTGACGCTTGGACTGCCGCTGATTTGGGGCTTCACGACGCGGCAGTTGGCCGTGGTGGTCGCGCACGAACTCGGGCATTGCCGGCAAAGCCTCGCGATGCGGCTGCATTTTGTCATAAACTCCATCAACCGCTGGTTCGTTCGGGTCGTGTACCAACGAGATGCCTGGGACGATGCCCTGGACGAATGGGTGGATGAAGCTGAATCCGGCTGGGTGACGGCCATGGTTCTCTGCGCTCGGTGCGCCGTGGGGCTATCGCGCCTGGTCCTCAGAATGTTCATGTATGCCGGGCACGCGGCCATGTGCTATCTCTCCCGGCAAATGGAGTATCATGCCGATGCCTGCTCGGTGGCAACCGCGGGATCAGGGGCGGTTGAGAGTTCGCTGCTCCGCTTGCGTGAGCTGAACCTCATCTCCAATGTTGCCGGGCAGCACCTGCGCCATTTCTGGGAAAAACGGCGTCAACTCCCGGACAGCCTTCCGGAATTGCTCGCCCACTTGGAATCAAAAACACCAACCGGCTTCAAGGATCGCGTCAGCCAGTCCCTGCTGAATGAGACCGCTGGTTTATGGGCCACCCATCCTACCGACGCGCAACGCATCCGCCACGCCCGGCGCTTGGGAGCGGCGGGCGTTTTCGGGTTGGAAAAACCGGCCACCGCTCTGTTCGCCGATTTCGCATCGCTGGCCAGAACGGTCACTCACCAGCACTACCTCCAGGAACTCGGCCTGCCGGTCACC
>JBBQYD010000033.1:0-19870 GCA_038209025.1 Verrucomicrobiota bacterium
AATCATTACACCGCCCATGCCCTGCGCCTTGAGCGCCTCAAGATCCTTGGTGATACCTTCACGACTGATCAACCCGCCCATCCAGTCCCAGAGCACCTCCGGACGACATTCCGGCGGTGGATTGGAAAAACCCCGCTCCAGCTTTTCAGCGGCGACAGCGGACAACACGAGGCCAAACCACAAAGATACCGTCAGCGTCAGGCAGTAATGTCTTGGATAGGAGATCATTTTGCGTGTCCAGGTTTGCCGCTGGCGAGTTGATACATTTCGCTTCCTGCCAACAGGAACGCTCCCACGCCATAAACTTCAGTCGCATCTTCCGGGAATCTCTTCGGGTCGGCGCCGACCGGTTGGACATGGGTCAGCTTGCCATCCGGCGTCACGCAACCAACGAGCGCCGCCCAGCCACGCTGCGCGGCTGGCTCGAACTTCGTCCGGTCCAGCAGGCCGGCGTCGATACCCCAGGCGAGAGCGAATGTGTAGAAACCTGAGCCGCTGGTTTCCTTGACGGGATAATTCGCTGGGTCGAGCAGACTCGAACGCCACAGGCCGTCCGATTGTTGACACGTGAGAATCTTCTCCGCCATCTCACGAAACTGCGTTTCGAATCGGGCGCGCTGCGGATGGTCTTTCGGCAAATCATCAAGCACCCGCGCCAACCCGGCCATCACCCAGCCGTTGCCGCGGCTCCAGAACATCTTCCGACCGTTCGCTTCGCGCTTCTTGAAATAGCTGCTATCGCGGAAGAAAAGATGCTCGTCTGGATCGTAGAGATAGTCCGAGGTGCGCCACCAGTTCGTGACGGCGTATTCCAGATACTTGCGTTCGCCGGTGGCCCGATACAACCGCGCCCACGCCGGCGGGGCCATGAACAGCGCATCGCACCACGACCACAGATTGAGAGCCTCGCCGTAATTGAACTGGAGCGTGTCCCGCTGGAACGGATGGGCGATGATGTCATCAAACTGCGCTCGCATCGGCGCGATCATCTTCGGATCCTTCGCACGAAAAAACAGTTCTGCGTAGGCCTGGCCCACGGCGTGGTCGTCCGCGATATATTTTCCGCCATGAAGTTCCCACCGGTTCGATTCGCCCATGCGGAGCATTGCGTCGTAATATTTCGAGTCGCGGGAAATCCGGCTCAAGGCCATCAGGCCCGCGTAGCCCGCCGCTTGGGTCCATTGCCCAGGCGGCCACCGGCTCGGGTTCGTCAATTGCCAGTCGGCCACGCGCTCCATCGTGGTGAGGATCGCGGCAGGTTTAATCGCGGCGGACAGCGGTGGCGGAATGTCTTCCACACTGCGCAAGTCCGCCTTGATCGAGGTGCGATAATCAATAAACCGCACATAGCGCCCGCTGATATTTTCCCAGAGCAATTTCGGCCCGTCTGCTGAATGATTGCGGACGACGAAGGGGCGGACGTTGTCTTGCTTGGAGTTGCGCGTCACCGCCTCTACCAACCAGAACCGGCCAATGTCTGTGGTCTCCCAGCGCTCGATTTCGCGCACGCCGTTCACCGGGCGCGAGAGATACAACACGCCGGGATTGGCGTGGTCGAGCACCAGTCCACCCGAATAATGTGGCTCGGATTCCGGCTTGCCCGCCGGCGTGTGCGGAAACCACCCACCGCCCGCGCACAGCTCCCTGTCGAACCATTCCTTGCCCGTCCACCGCGCGTAGTGGTAGCGATGGTCATTCTCCGTCGGCAGCCGGGTGTAGGCGATCACGGGACGGTCGCTTTCATCCGCTGCCACATCCCAAACCCAGGCACGCACGCCGGTTTTCCTCGCATCGTAAACCAGATCGGCCTGCTCCGGTTTGAACGGCAGTTCATCCACGCCACAGATGCGCGTGCCGTCGGCCCGGTAAAATGCCCCAGCGCGATAACAGGCGTAATACACGCTGTTGCTGGCTTCATTCCGCGGATGACCGTCGGTGAAGATCAGGTGAATGCGATCCCGGCCATTCGAGGCCACCTTCACATACGGCCGGTTCCAATCCTCTTTCGCACCGGAGCGGCTGACGACCATTTTCGCCGGGGACCACGTTTCGCCGCCGTCAGTGGACTTGCTGAACGTGGGCTTCCATGTATCGCCGCGCCAGAACAAGTAGATGGCATTGCTTTCCGCCGACAACATCACTGGGTTCGGGTAAGTGATGCTTTTCACGGGACGCGGTGCAGCGTAGAGATCCAGCGTGCGCTCGGGCAGCCATTCGGTGAAATCACTGGACCGCGCCGTCACGCGACAATTCATCTCCGGTCCGGCATGTGTCGAATAAAACGCCATCAATCGTCCACCCGGCAGAAAGAGAAAGGACGGATTGTCGTGGTCATCGCGCTGATACTTTTCGTGCAGCGTGACGATGGAAACCTTTCCCGTGACATGATCCATCTGCGCCGCCTGCACGCTGCCGTCCTCGGTCATCCAACCAGTGTAGGTCTTGCCCTCCCGGGTCACCGCGCGCGGATCGGCAAACCAGCACCAGCCGCCGTCGTCAGCGAAGTTGAGAAATTGTTCGCCGGGCAGCGCGGCGCGGCTCAGGGACAAAGTCCCCAGCCACAGCGCAACCATCAAATGAACGATAGACTGTTGGCGCTTCTTCATGAACGATCACTTCACCGGCTTCAACTCAATGCTCTCCAGATTCAAGGGCGCCCAGCCTTCAGCCACCGGTTTGACCGTCAGCATCTCGTTGCCGAGCGCGGTGATGTCCAGTTCACCATCGAGCGACACGGTCTGGTAAGTCTCGTAACTGCCGGTTTTCAGGGCGGTGCCGGCCAGCTTCTGTTGCCCCAGGAACACTTCGAACTTTCCTTGACCCAGCGAGGAAATCCGGGCGCCCACCTTGAATCGGCCCGGACGCTGGATGGCCAGGGGCCAGGATGCGGTGTCCTCCGGGCGCTGCCAGCAGGCAATCGCCTGATGGTGACCGGACAGGTATTGCAAGCCACCCGTGAGCGCGGCATCAATCGCTTCGAGCCGGAGGGAGCCGTCGGCAGACTGCTTCACGACGACGGGCTTGGGGGCTTCGATTTCCGGAACACCCGCGGTTTCGAGCACCAAGGTGGTCGAGATTGGATCCGGCGCCGCCTTCGGCACGTTGACCACAAGACCATCGGCGCTGGCAGCCGTCTTGAGACGTTTGCCGGTCTGCAAGAGGCGGGCCGATTTCGCGGGCGACTTTAAGCCCGGCACGGTTAACTGTCCATCCGCGGGCCACTTGAACACATGCAGATAGAGAGTCGTCTGGTTTCCGGAAACTCTCTTGGTGCAACGCCCCCAAGGCAGCCGGCTGAAGGGACTGGCCGTGGTGTCATAAATCGCCGTGCCATTGACTTTCATCCAGGCACCGACCTCCTTGAGTCGCTCAACGGACGGCGCAGGAATCTCGCCTTGAGCGGTCGGACCCACATTAAGCAGGTAGTTGCCCCCTTTGCTGGCGACGTCAATCAAGTTGCGGACCAGCGTCTCGGTGCTCTTCCAGTTATGATCGTAGTTCTTGTAGCCCCAGGTGTCGTTCATCGTCATGCAGACTTCGAAATTGCGACCGTCACGATACCCCATGGCGGGAACGAACTGCTCGGGAGTTTCCGTGTCGCCACTAAAATCGCCGCCCAAGCGGTTGTTGTGGATGATGCCCGGCTTGAGGCGCAGCAATTCGACAAGCTTCCCGGCGCGCTCGTGGTTCATGTCCATGGGCGTATCCCACCAGAGCACGGCGGGGAATTCGCCATACTTCGTCAGGATTTCCCGCACCTGGGGCACGGCGACTTTGTCTATGTATTCATCCATGCTGCGTTCCTGGGCTTTATCCCACTTCTTCTTGCCGCCCCACACCGCGCCGCCATTGGTGCTCCAATCCATCGCCTGTGAATAGTAGAAGCCCAGTTTGATGCCCTGCTTGCGGCAGGCTTCCGCGAGCGGTGTCAGCAAATCCTTCCCGTAAGGGGTGGCCTTGACCACGTTCCAATCGCTCGCCCTGGAGTCAAACAAGGCAAAGCCGTCATGATGCTTGCTGGTGATCACGATGTATTTCATGCCCGCTTCCTTCGCCAGGCGCACCCATGCGTCGGGATCGTATTTCACGGGATTGAATTCCCGCGCGAACGCCATGTATTCCGAGGTGGGCACCCCGCGGATGTCCATGAGCCAGGCGCCATCGTGCGGCACCTGCTTCCCGTGCAGATTCCCGGCCGGCACAGCATAGACGCCCCAGTGAATGAACAGACCAAATCGCGCCTCGCGCCACCACTGCATCCGCGCGTCCCGCTGGGCGGGCGTCTCGTCGGCGTAAGGGTTGGCCGCCACACTTTCAGCCCGCGCACCGGATGCAACCCATGCTAAAAGCAAGAGGGTCAGGAACCGGATGTGCGACTTTTGTGTGTTCATAGAAAATGAAATGCCCGCAATTGCACTTACGGAAACAGAGCCATCAGGCTGTCGGCAAAAATCTTCATGCCGCGCTTGTCAGGGTGGTTCACGGTGTTGACCATCAGGGTCGAATATGGAATGCCCTGCCGCCAAAGCCGGCCATAGCGTGCGGCGGCGTCGGCCAGCGCGACCTGATTCTCCGGCGCGAAGCGGCGCAGGAGCTTCACATAGGTGCGCGGGTCGTCGTCGAGGTCGCGCTCGCTGGGCCAGTTCATGAATGTGCTGTAGTGCGGGGTGAGAATGATCCACTCAGCGCCGATCGCCTGGAAATGTGCCAGAAACTTGCGGTAGTTCTGCTCCACCTTCGCCACGTCGAGCGGCACGTCGTTTACGAACTCCGACACCACAAGGTCCGGTTTTGCTGCCAGCACGGACGAGGCGAAGTTGCGGATATGACCGGGCGGCGCATCAATGAAGTTCTGTGAGTTGTGCGCCCCCCAACCGACGGTGACGAGTTCAATCGTTGCCTGGGGAAACCGTTGCTTTAGCCGCCGGACGAATTGTTTCTGCCATTGGTCCTCGCCGAGGTAGCCTTCCGTGACGCTGTCGCCCCACGCCAGTATTTTGAGCGATTCGCCGCTGCGGAGTTTCGCCATCGCTTTGGGCAGCAATCGCTCCGCCTCGGTTGGCGAGGGCGTGGGCGGTTCGGGGAAACTGGATTCGAGGATCGGGAAGAAGCTCGCCGGTCCAAGCTTCTTGAGATTCTCGGGCACGAAAATGTTTGCCACCCGCACTTCGCCCGCAGCGAGTGGCGGTGGCAAGGGCATGGAGATATGCGGTTCACCCTGGCGCAATCCCAGTTTGCCGGAGTTGTTCAGCACCACCGAGTCGAGACGGCGTTTCTGAAACCGATAACTTAAATAAACGGGTTGATTACTGCTGATGCGCCCATCGGCAACGCGCCCGATGCCGCACCATTCCACGTCCACGCGAAAATCTTTGCCCGGATCAAACACCATGGCGTTTGCCTGCGGTGCGGAGCGCGCGACCAGACTCGGCTCGTCCAAAACGAAGCGCGCGCAATTGTTGCCCTCCATCAATCCGGGAATCTTCATCCGTGCCCAACCCGGCTCCGTCGTCCATTCGTCGAGACTGGGCACCAGCTTGTTCGTGACGTAAAAGAACTGCGGGGGCGCAACGTGGAAATTCGTTCGCATGGCCCGACCCACATTCGTGAGGACGATCTCGAATTCCCAGTCGCCGATGGCGCGCAACTGCGGCTCGGCCTGGCAGTGCGAGACCACGACGGAAGCCAACAGCGCAGCGGCGAGTCGCACCGAGTTGGCGTTTGTGAATCGGACGATTCTGGTGTTAGTCATTTGTTCGATTTTGTCAGTTGCCCGACTTGGCATCGGCCGCCGCGGCTCGTTCCCTCAGCATGCCGACCACACTCGTCGCCTTCGGAATTGTGGGGCAGATGCCGGTCTTGATGTCCGGTCAGGTTAGCCGCCAGGTATCGGCGGGGTAGGCGTTGCGCAGGAACAGCGGCTGCGGCAGCCAGGTGCGGAAAAGGTTATCGCTGCTCCAACCGTTGCCGGCGGACGCGTAGTCGCACATCGGCAGCGTCATCTGGTAATGTTTGAAGTAGTGGGACGGGCGGACCTCAAACGGGACTTCATACGCCAGCCAGACGCCAGCCACCTGGTTCGTGCTCGGCTTCAGGGCCACATAGCCGTCCTGGTCCGCGACGACGCGAACGGCGGTGTCCTGCGGTTTCACGAGCCGGTGGTCCATCGCCTGCAGGATCGGCCCGCCATTCACCGCCAACTGCGGAGCACCACTCGGCGCGGGCACGGCCCGACCGCGCAGGTCGAGCTTCAAGACAACCTGATCGCCGGGCGACCATTCCCGCTGGAGTTCCGCATACGTTCCGGCCTTGGCCCCGACGGCCTTGCCGTTGACGGTAAGCGAGGTCTGCTTGCTCCATTCCGGGATGCGGAGTTTGAGGGCGAACTTCGCTGCCTTCGCAGGGGCAACGGTAAGTTTGATTTCGTCGCCAGCGGGATAATCCGTGTGCTGCGTGACTTTGACTTCCGTGCCGTCCGCGAGCTTCGCGGTGGAAGTGCCGGGCGCGTAGAGGTTGACGGCGAGGCCATCCGCACTGCCCATCAAGGCCCAGCGCGGCGTGAGGAACAGGGCGCGCGGACCGTTGGCGACGCAGCAGCTCATTTCCATGTCCTCATGCTGGTAATGGCTGGGCACGCGCTGGCCGGAGAGCGGCGAAAAATAAGCCCACCACACGCCGTCCGGCGTCATCGCGCCGAGCAGTGAGTTGTAGAGCGACACCTCCAGTTGATCCGCCCATTTGGAATCGCCGGTGAGCCGCAGCAAGTGGTCGCACAATTTCATCCAGGTCACGGTGACGCAGGTTTCCACCGGTTGCTCGAGCGTCTCGGTCTGCACGCGCGTGCCCTCGCACCAGAGCTCCTGATTCGAGCCTGAACCGTGGATCATGATCTCGGTGCGCAGCAACGTGCCGGCAAACGCGAGCGCGGCGTCGAGATACTTCCGGTTGCCCGTGATGCGATACATTTCGCAGACGCCCTCGAAGCACGACATCATTTCGTAAGCCTTGCGGGAACTGACCTTGGTGGGCGGCGTCCCAGCCAGTGCGTTTTCAATCAACTGCGGGCCGGTCGCGGAAAACACGCCGGGCTTGCTCCAGTTGGCAATGATGCTGTCGGCGAAATCCAGATAACGCTGCTCGCCAGTGCGCTGATAGAGCAACGCCATAGGCTCGAGGATGGAACTCGCGGGCAGGCCCTTCACCACTTCGAGGCCGTTGTCGGAGAGGTTCACCTTGCCCGGCGGCGCTTCCTTGATGAGAAAATCTGCGGAGCGGCGGGCGGCTTCGAGCGCATCCTTGTTGCCGCGCAGATCGTAATCGGCGATCAATCCCAGCAGCACATATTTACGGCCCCAGACATCCCACGCTTCGAGGTGCTTGCCGTCCTTGTAAGTGCCGATGTAGCCGTCGGGCGTCTGCGTGGCGAGCAACTCCTTCACCGCCCGATCAATGATGGCCTGGTTCTCTGGCGTCGGCTCATAACGGCAGGCCAGAATGCCGGAGGTGATCCATTTGCCCCAGTATTCGCAACGCCAGTGGCTGCCGTTTTCCTCGGGGCGTTCCCGGAACGGCTTGATGAAACGGTCCACATCCTGCGCCATCACGCGGTGATCGAGCGAGGCTTGCATCCGTTCGCCCAGCCAGCCGCCGATCTCCACGGCACCGGGCACGGCGGCCGTCAGCTTGTCGCTCACGCCGCCCGCAAGAGCAACAGTTGCCGACGAGAACAACAAGAGGGCCGCAGCGCTAAGGAAGGATTTCGTTTTCATAGTATATCAATTCCTTGAGAGGTTGGATTTCTTCATTTTCAGCGGCACGGAAGCCTCCATCAAGAGAGACGAGCCGCCGGGCTGCACAAAATCGCCGTAGGTGTATTTGACCGGCGCCCAAGAAGGCTTTGCGGTGTCGAACGGGGCAAATTGATAGCCCACCAGCCGCACTTGAAACACCGAAGCAGCATCGGGCCCGCGCAGCAACTTCAGCGCGGCGGCATCGAGCACCACGCCCGCTGTGAGATTGCTGATGGTGCTGTAACACTCGTCGGCGTGGACAATCTGCCAGTGATCGTTGTTCGCGCCGGCGGTCAGGCGCGAGCCGGTGGCGATGTTTTCCAACGTGCTGCCGCCGGTGCTGGTGGAAATTCTCCAAAGCTGCCGGTCATTCGCCGGCAGCTTGCCGTCGGCGAGGCGCAACTCGTTGTCTGCCCCCAGTTCCAGGGCCCCGGCGGTGAGCTTATTCAACAGGCGGAATTTCTCACCGGCAGGCTGGCGTTGCACGACCCATTGCTGGCTGTTCGCGCGCAGGAACCGCTTCAGGCCGGCGTTCCACGGATGGAACGTGCCCGTCACATCGCGGCGGTAATAGGTGTCGGCCACCAGCATCCCGTCCACGTGCAACTCCACGCCGTGCGGAGCCGTGATCGGCTTGGTGGTTACGTAAACCTCCTTGGCATTAGCCGGAAAGGCCTTGGGATTCACTGTTGCCACGTAACTGCCATCGCCTGCGGGCTTGAAGTGAAATGTCACAGATTCCTGCTGCAAGGAAACCGTTTGCCGCTGCCATTGATTGCGGAACCCGGAGCCGGCGAAATTGTCGCCGGGATAAAGACGCAGCTTGGATATCTTTCCATGCTCCGGCGTGTATTCAAATCGCAGCGCGCCGCTCGTCACGTCCAGCGGCACGAGGTCGGTGAGCAACAGCCGGCCCGGCAGGCCATTGAGGCGATACGTGCGGAGCGCGTCTTCGGCTGAGAGCACCTTGACGCAGACCGGCGTTTGTCCGGCGCGGCGGACGACGAGCAGGTTGTCCGCCTGGCGGGGGTCGAGCACGGCGATCAAGCCGTCCCCAGCCTGAAAAAGCTCACACGCTTCGCGGCGGATGATGTCGTCTTTGCTAACACCGACGAGATGGAACTCCGCCTTGTCCGTGCCGTTGGCCGCGAACACGAGCTGGCGCGCGCCCTCGCCGTCGAAGCGGCAGAGCGGCGTGGCCGTGGCGTAGCCGAACTGGAGACCGTCCACCTCCAAGCGGAACGGCAGCGTGAGCGGATGATTGCGGCGCACCGTCAGCGTGGTTCGCTGCGGCCAGGAAACGGCACGCCCACCGGCGTTGCAGATGATGGTCAGCGGCTGGCTGGCGTGGTCATCCGGCAATTTGTAGCTGTTGATGAACACAAAGCCCGAGTCGCCCACGCCCCGGAAGGCGGCCTGTCTCGCGTGGCCGAGAATGTTCGGTTCCCCGGAAGGCGCGACAAACCTGGTGCGCTCCAATGTTTCACCGTAGCTGTTCAAGAACAGCCCGAGGCGGCGGATGTGATGGACGGCACCGCGCGTCTCCTGGAATTCCGCGAGCGGCGCGCCGTAGTCATAGGACATTTTGCCGGTGTCGGGATGGCACACGCCGCCTTCACCGTGGTAGAGATCGAAATATGGGCCAGGGTAGCGCTGGGGATTGGTGCCGCCGGAGAAGACATAGTAGCCGGTGCCGTTCACGCCGCCCGCAATGTCGCTCACGGTATAGGCCGCAACGTAGCCGTCCGGGCTGAGGGCGTAATACGCGAGGCCCCCCTGGTTTTCCTGCGCAAAGACGGGCTGGGCGTTCGCCTCCAGCGGACTGCCGTCGTAGTGCGTCCGGGCGTCCCGGATTTCAAACTTCTCAATCTTCGGCGACTCGAATGGCAGCCAGGCGTTGATGGGATACGCGCCCGTCGTGGGCAGCGCGCCTTCGGCCATCACGCCTACGTCCCCGAGCCAGCCCGTGCAGGAGAACGGCCCTTCGAAGCCGGTTTCCTTGGCGAGTTGTTGCAGGCGGTTGATGGTCACTTGCGCGGTGGGCTTGGTTTCCTTGCGGCCCCAGATCCAACTGACGTGCGTTTCGTTGTCAATCTGTACCAGGATCACGTTGCCTCCGCGCGAGGGGAAAAAGTCGCGCGTCTGTTCAGCGAGCCGGGCGTAATATTTTTTGACCGCGTCGAAATACCATTCCGGCGTGGGGTAAAGCTGGTTGTGCCACTCCCCGGAGATGCGCTCGCGAATCCATTGTGGCGGTCCCCCGTTGCGCATCTCCGCATTTGCAATCGGCCCGATGCGCAGGATAACGAACAGGCCATGCTTCTGGCAGAGCGAGAGGAAGCGATGCAGATCATAGCGGCCGGCAAAATTAAAGACGCCCTCGATCGGCTCCACCACGCTCCAGAAAACGTAGGTGGCGATGCAGTTCAGCCCGCTGTTCTTCGCCTTGAGGATGCGGTCCTCCCACTCCGGCTCTGGCACGCGCGCATACTGGATCTCCCCGGCGTGGATGAACGTGGGACGACCATTGATGTAAAACACATTGCGGTCATAGGTGAGCGTGTTGCCCTGCTGGCTCATTGGGGCATTTGCCCGCGCAGAGAGCAAGGCACCACCGCCTGCCAGGTCGAACTCCAGGCTCGCCGCGCGAGTGGAGTAAACCGCCACGCACGCCGCTGCCAAAGCGGTGAGTGCGCGGGCCAAATTGGCCGGGCGTGTATTCATTTCTTGGAGACGGCCTTTTGTTCCCGGAAAAGTTCCACCGGGGGCCCCTTCAGACGACCCTCCCAACCAGGTGGACGTTTGGCTGGACCGGTAAGAACATTCTTCAAATCGTCGGGGCGCACGGCCAGTCGGAGCATGTCATTATTACGCAGGCCGTGGTCCTCGTGGCGCTTCATGAGCTTCAACATGCCCCGATGTAGCTGCGCCTTAACTTTGCCGTAAGCGGGATCATGGAACAGGTTTCTGGTTTCCCAGGGATCTTCCTGACGATCGTAGAGGACGTCGAAGGTAGCGGCGCCCCGGGCGATGCCGGACTCGTCGGGATCGAACAACGATGCCGAGTAGGTGTATCGCTCGGTGTAGATGCCACGCCAATTTAGAGGCGTAAAAAAGAGCGGCAGCGCCTTCACACGATCAGTCCGTCCCGACAAAAGAGACCGGGAGACATTGCGGCCCTCGCAGGTGCGGGGGATGGGCAGGTCGAGCAGACCGAGCAGCGTCGGCATGAGGTCGAGGGTTCCGAGCAGCGAGTCGTTCGTGCCCGGCTTGAGCTTGGCCGGCCAACGTATGATAAAGGGCACCCGAGAGGATAGATGCTCCGCACGGCCTTTGTTGTTCGGCCAACCGTAGCTGAGCAGGGTGTCACCGTGGTCGGAGGTGAAGATGACAATGGTGTTGTCACGGATACCCAGGGCATCGAGTTTTTCCATGAGCCAGCCGAAAGCGCGGTCGCAACTCGTGATCATGGCCATGTGGCCTTGATAAAGACGGCGGACTTTCGGCGTATCCTCGACGGTGGGGCGGAGAGTCAGCTTGGCGGGGTCATAAAGAGCCAGCAGGTCCGCGGGAGCATCGTAACCCTCGTGTGCCACCCCCCAGTTGTGGGGAGGATGCCACGCGAGAAAGAGCGCGAAGGGCCGTCTGGCATGTTTGTCCAGGAACTCCATGGCCTGTCGGGTTTGCGCGTAAGGTTCCCAATCCCCGTACATACGTTTCGTAATGCCGTCCTGATCCCAGTAGTAGGCCCGCTTGGCATCGAAAACGAGGGTGCAATTGTTGACCAGAAACTCATGATCAAAACCATAGCGCAGCGGACCGGGGGGCACGCCGCGCACCCGGTCACCACCCATCAAGTGCCATTTGCCATAGTAGCCTGTTCGATATCCCCCATCCCGCAGCACTTCCGCAAGATAATTGCTTTTGCCCGGCAGCATTTGCAAGTCGTTCTGAAAGGTGCCTTGCCGCAGCGAATGCTGCCCGGAAAGCAGCATACCCCGGTAAGGTGTACAGACCGGCGAAGTGGAAACACAATGGTTGAAGCGCACGCCTTCGGTGGCCAGCTTATCCAGATTGGGAGTAATCACGTCCCGATTGCCATAAGCTCCCAACATATCCCACGAATGCTGGTCGCTCATGACGAACACCAAATTGGGAGGGGCGGTTTGACTGACAGCAGGCGTGGCCATGACAAGCGGGGCGCCGACGAGCAATAAAAATGGGAGGTAACGCATCATGGAGCGCTTTCCGCCAAAGGTTTGGCGGGGAGAACTGGTGGGTTTGACTGCAAAAGAGACAGGCGAACTGGGTCTTGATGTTCCGGGCTGTTTGGCGCGAACACCTCGCGAACGGCGTCAAGGTAGCCAAAGCGGTATTGCTGAGTCGGAAAGATGTAGTGCCCTTCTCCGTACTCGTTCCAGTTGTCGAGCAGGACCAAGCGAGAGGCGAGGTCGGTCCCGGAGCGTTTGAGGATCACCTCGGTTGCGCGACGGCAAAGCGTTAGATATTCGCCGGGGGTGAGACGCCATTGGACACGAGTCTGGGCGAATTTCCAGGGCTCGGAATCCCAGCCCATGGAGAGCGTTAGTATGTTGGGTTGAAGCTGCTGCCGCCAAAGGCGCTCTTGCGCGGCGATCACTCGCGCTGAGGAGGGTTGCAGGTCCTCTCCGAGAGCGTGCGCAAACGTCGGCCAATGATAGGACCAACTCGCGTCCATGCCGGCCGTTTGAATCGTTTCACTGAGCTTTTTCAATTCCTGAGATGTCCCCCAGCAATATTGCCCAATGACGTGCAGGCCGTCGAATCCGGCCTTTCGACACTCCTCCCGAGCCAGGTTGAGGGCGGCGCGAGCACCACGAACACCCCCCATGTCATGCACGAACTTTTGTACGTCATAAATCGCGAGGAGAGGCTTCTTATCCAGGACCAGGTAGTTGGTCTTGGTAAAATATTCACGGATCCAAAATGGCACCAACTGCTTTTCCCAATCAGCCCGGGACGTGCGGCCGGTGAATTGCCGATGATTGTTTTCAAAAATGATCGCATAACGGGTGAGACCGCCGTAAGCGCTATGGTCCAGGCTCTTGATCCAGTGATCCAGCTCCGGACGGACCGGCTTGCCATAGTTGCCCTGAGCGCGGTACCAGCAGACGAGAAAAAACGAGATGCCATGGTCCAGGCTCCATTTGATTTCCCAGTCGGTCACCGAGGGGTCTCCCTCCGGATATTCGCCGAGCAAGGGCGCGCGATCCGGAAAGCCCCGCACACTTTCCCAGCGTGCGGGTGAGGCCCAAAGGGGACAATGAATGGTGCCAACCATCCAGGGTTGCGTTGAAACGGGGATGGGAGCGGGCGGGGTGGTAAAGGCGGCCGCTCCCCCTGCCACGCCGCCGGCCAGCACACTGAACCAAATCAAAAATCCCCGGAATAAACGCAAGCAGGTCATCAGCAGAAACTATTGATCCGCGAACACAACCTGGCGGCGCGCCGGATCCAGCACCAGCTTCTGGCCAGGCGGCGGGACCGGGAGCCGTTTTCCCTTCAGCACCGGTGAGTTGGTGAGCCCCTCAACAGTTTTCGGCACCGGGGTGACTGAGATCATTTCCCACGTCGCGTACGCCTTGTTTAACTCGGCCAGGGTGACTTCCCCTTTATCCGTCGCGGTGACTTGCGGTTCACGGGAACAACCTGCGATCAGCACCACGGCTGCCGCCGGCAGGAGAAACCGTTGTAAGATTCGGCAATGAAACTTCATAACTCAAAAAAGAAGATCGGCTGAATTATGGTCACGCGCCCAGATGGCGCCCACATCGGTGCGCGGCAGGTTCAGGCCCATTTTGCTCGGGCGAATCGCCTCCGCATGGCCATCGAAATGAACCGTCATCACGCGACGGCTGTGACGGGCAATGGGGCCGATGGCGAACAACTCGTCACTGAGGAAAGTGGAACTGCCTTGCCAGGCGTCGCTTGGCGACCGGAAGTAGCCGTAACCCTGTCCGCGAATTTGGGTGAACTCGGTGTTTTCCTTCCAAAGATCCGGTTTGTTGAAGTTGGGAGGCGGGCCTTGAACGGCGCCGGCGTCAGCAAACACAACGGAACCGGACGGATGTGTGACCATGGATTCCCTGCTGAGTTTATCCGCCCCACCCCCGGTGGCAGTGACCCAGCGCGCGTATTCGTAATAATTCATTCCAATACCGAGGGGATTGGACATCACACCGGAGTCGGCAGTGAGGCGGAGCCATGACATGGCGGTGCAGTTGAAGATCTTGCTGCTGGGCATTGCCCCGTTTACGCGCAGGATATCCTGCCAGGAAACCGAAGTGGAGGCATCGACGACAAACGTGGCGGGGTTGTAGGGGACGGCTGACCAACCCAGCGCCCCGTTTGGACGACTAAGCGGGGTCACGTAGCCGTTGTTGTCATCAGTGTAGAGCCGCATCGCGATGCCGATCTGCTTCATGTTGTTCATGCATTGGGTCCCTTTGGCCTTGTCCTTCGCGCGGCTGAGCGCCGGCAACAACATGGCCGCCAGGATGGCGATGATGGCAATCACGACGAGCAGTTCGATCAGCGTAAAACCAGCAGGGCGTTGGCGGCCGGAACCGTTGGTATCATTATTAATTTTCATTTCTTCACCTATTTGGTTAGCCAGTTGCCCGGGCGGGGCTCAACCCTTCCCGCCCGGGAACCTGCGTGATCAGCCCACCCATCCAAAACTTAACGGCGGAGACGATAGAATTGCTGATCTCCGTTGGTCGTCGTGGTGGAGCGGAAGTTCGGGGCTGTGCCCGTGATGGACGCGCCAGTGTCGTCGCCATAGCCACTAGCGGCGTTTCCGGAGCGTTGCAGCGTGAAGCTGGCGGCCGAATCCGTCGCGCCAGCTACGAAGTCGACTGTCACGGTGCCACCGGTGACCAAAATATTGGTGATGTTAACCGAGGAGGGGACAGGCACCGTGGTGATGTTGAGGTCCAACGAGCCGGCGTTATCCACCAAACCTCCATCGTATCCGGCCGGGAGAGGGGCCAGAGTGAACCCTGCGAAACCGTTGCCACCGATCGCGCCATTGTATTTTACCAGCATGTTCAAGCCCATCTGCGGGGCACCGGTGATAGTGATGATGCTGAGATTGGTGCCCAGGACCGTGAAGTTGGTGGCGCGCAGGGCCGCAACGGAGGACAGCGCAGCGAAATCGAATTCCAGGTTGGCAGCCTTGTCGCCGGATTGGCCAAGCGTGAGGCCGGCCGTGGGAATGGCTGCGCTGCTGGTGATGCGGGCACCCAGCGTGGCGTTATTGGAGACAATGATCGCCCCGCCGCCTTGGTGAGCGGAAGTCAACACCAGTTTGCCTTCCTGATTGATTGTCGGACCGGAGTAGGTATTAGCGCCGCTCAAGACGAGCGTGCCGGAAGCCTGATAGCCGTTCTGCCCGACCTTGATAACGGACCCACCACCAAAGGTATCAGTCAGGGCGCCGGAAACCCTGCCAAAAGATCCGGGGAGGGTCGAGGTAAGAACCTTGAACTGAACGGCACAGCCATTCAGATCGATGCCATTTTTGAATTCGACTTCACTGTCTGCGGTGAAGGAACCTAACTGGAGACTGAACGGCTCCCCACAAAACCAATTGGTTAAGCTGTTTCGGGCACCTTTGGGGTTCCATGCGAGCGTTCGGCTATCGCCGAAAAGATTAACGGTCAGCTTGCCACCACGGGCCGCGAAGCCACCACCCTGACCGTTGCCATAACCATCCCGAGCCCAGCAGAGTTTAGGAAACGGGCCGTCCGTTTGGGTGGTCCAGTTCCCGAGGGGCAAAGCCATTGATCCGCTGCCTTGCAGCACCTGGTTGTCCTTATACCCGTTGAAGAAAATACAGGCAATGGAGCCTCCACCAGGGTAGTTCGTAAACATTAAGTTATTATCCAACAAGTTCCCGAAATCGGCCGTCGTATAACCGTCAATCCACCATTGCTTGAAGCCCACGTTGACAGCAGGAGTGAACAGGTAACGACCATTATAGCTTCCGCCGTCGCCCAATTGGGTGAAGCTGCAGTTCGTCACCAGCACGGTAAGATTGCTAAAGGTGAGGGAACCTGGGCTGATAGCCCGGAAACCATTGCCAACAAAGCCACCACCTTGCGGCCGTATCATTCCGGACAAGGTCACGTGGTCCTTGTTGGCAATGAGATAGCGAAAATCCCTCAGCTCTCCTTCGGGGATGGTAACTGTATAGTTTGAACCTGCCGTGCCTGCGGAGAAGTTGGCGATGTTTGCGTTCGCGTTGGCTGCGGTGCTCCCCGGGGTGGTTCCGAGCCCGTCACAGTCCAACCAGGTGGTGAGGGTGCCGAGACCGGCACCATCATCGCCTGCTTTGATATCGTTCCAGAACACGTCGGTAGTGTTCCAGAGGTAACTTCCACCGTTGGTTACCCCACCGCCCAGGTCCGTACCGTTGAGATCGAAATAATACGAATTGTTGGCGGCCTGGGCTGAGATTCCTGCAGCGAGGGCCCAAGCCACAGCCAATGATTTGATTTTCATGCTTTTAGAGTTGGTTGTTGTTGCTGGATATTTGACGACTAAAATGGAGCTTACCGGAAACCGAGGACGCGTCATGTCATAGAAGCCTATGACTAGGACGGTGCCACGCCGGGTCTATCGGGTAGGAGGCAGACGTTGCCCTCCGCCGTCCTCCCACACCACCGGACGATGTGATTTCTGTTCGTCAGGCCGGCGTTTTGCTTACAGCTTCCTTCAGATTCGGCCTCGCGACCGGCACCCCTGCTCTTCGGCTAGCACTTCCCCTTGCCGGGTGTGGATTGGACTCTAACCAACTAGTCAGTGCGCCCTGCCGGGCGCACCCAAACAAAAAGCCGGAGGAAATCCTCCGGCTGGTGAAAGCGAGCAGATGGGACGAATCATTCGCGCCGGCGGGCGAAGAGGAGGGCCAAACCACCGAGCAACCCAAGGCTCAGGGCGGTGGGCTCCGGAACCACCTGCACTTGCAGTTGGAAGTTGTCCACCAAACCCGCGACGTTTTGGCCTTTGGAGAAGCCGACCGCGTTGATGGTCGGATTGGCGGCGTAATTAAAGGTGCTCCCGATTTGGGTCTCAGATCCGCCATTGGGAGTGATGAACAGGCTGGTTTTCCAGAGAGATCCAGTGGTGTCCAGCAGAATGCGAAAATCCGCAGGGAGGTTCCCACCCCCGGCATAGCTTCCACCGATAGGATTCGCGGTGTCCGGCCCGCCAAACGCGTTGAACTGCCCTCCGGAGGAAGTATCCCCATAGAACAACCAGGAGACGCCGTTGACTTGGCCGAAGGCGAATAAACCGGAAGCACCGGCGGAACTGGTCAGACGATCGCTGAATCCGAAAGCGATCCACTGTCCGGTGGAAGATGTGGGGGCGACCCTGGCACTCAACTGATAGACATTGCCGGCGGTTAGGCTGAAAGGCAGTTGCATCGAGGTCTGACCGAGCGCGCCCGCCCCGCCCGCCAAAGCACTCCCGTCGGCTTTCCACGAGTCGAACGACCCGGCATCGTTCAGGGTCCAGGTTTCTGCTCCGGGCGCGACGTCCGGTGCCAGTCCGTTCAAGCTGGTGCCGGATGATCCACTGAAGTCGTCCGAGTAAATGGTGTTCCAGGCCGCGTCCGCAGGTGCCACACAGGCGCAGGCAATTGCCGACAAGAGGGTGTATTTGAATGGAATATGCATAGTTTTTACTGTTCTGGTTATCGCTCCCGGACGCACCTCGTGGCGTCCGGCACCAACGGTTGATGAGCCGCCCGGGTGCGATACAGTGAGTTATAGCGGAGAAGCCCGGCTCGCGTCATGTCATAGGACCCTATGACAAGGGAGATGAGCGTAAATCAGAAAAAACTCAGGGCTTCTTCTGCGTTACCTTGGCGACTGCCTGGGCGCGGGAATGGACGTGAAGCTTTTCGTAAATGCGCCGGATATAGGTATGCAGCGTGCCCATGCTGATGCCGAGGGTGTCGGAGATTTCCTTGTAAAGATCGCCTTTCACCAGGCCGTCCAAGACTTGTTGCTCGCGCCCAGACAGCGTGGCTTCGGGTGTGGCCGCTAGCGAGGCGGGTGCCTTGTAATACGACCACACCACTTTTCGGGCGATGTTGGGACTCATGGGCGAACCGCCGCGATGTAATTCGCGGATGGCCGCCACCAATTCGGCCCGCGGCGTTTGCTTCAGTAAATATCCGGTGGCCCCGGCAGCCAGCGCTTGGAAAATTTTATCCGCATCTTCATAGACCGTAACCATGGTGAATTGCGTCGTCGGCAACTGCGGTTTGAGTTGACGCACACATTCAATCCCGCTCAAGCCCGGAAGATTGATGTCCACCAATACCACGTCGGGCTGATCCTTGGTCATGGCCCTGATTGCGCTCTCGGCATCCGGATAGCAGTTGATGATCTGAAAACCAGCTTCCTCCCGCAGCCAGTGGCTGATCGCCTCTCGCAAGCGCGCATCATCCTCGACGAGGCAAATGCGGATTTTTTTGTCCTTAACACTCGGTTGACTCATGAAAAATTTAGTGGTGTTTGGCTCCGGCCCGATAGTGCAGCGGCACAAGCAACCGAATGCTCGTCCCTTGGCCTGATCGCGTTTCAATTTCGCAGCGTCCCCCGATCCGGCTCATGCGCTCTTTCAAATTGTTCAGGCCATGTCCTGCGGTGGAAGTCGGCCCCGCCGCCAACCCGCGCCCGTCATCTTCAATGAGCAGCACAAAATCATTTTCCTGAAGCACCATGGACACCTTCACTGATTGAGCGCGCGCGTGTTTCACCACGTTATTTAAGGATTCTTTGAAGGCCAGGAATACATGATGCCGCAAGGGCGAATCCAACGAAATCTCCGGCAAAATCACCGGCAAATCCAGCCGGCACCGGATGCCCGATGCGCCCAGAAAATCATGCGCAAATCTCCCGATATAACTCACCAGACTCTCCAGCGTGTCGTTTTGCGGGCTGACGGCCCAGACGATTTCACTTAATTGCAACGTCAGTTCACGACCCGTGCGGTTGATGGTCTCCAGGTTGGCGGCGACCAAAGTGGATTGTTCCAGATTTCCACGCGCCGTCTCACTCAACATCACCATGTGCGTCAGACTGCTGCCAAGATCGTCATGGATGTCCCGCGCGATCCGGGAGCGTTCGTACTCGATGGCGTGCCGCTGTTCCAGCACTGCCAGTTTCCGGCGGACGCGGCGGCGGACAATCGTCAGCACCGTCAAGCCAATGACCACCGCGCCTCCCAGCCGGCTCGCAAACTTGAACCACCAGGTTTGCCAGAAATACGGCAGCACCCGCAGGGACATGGAAGCACCTTGCTCGTTCCAAATCCCGTCGGCATTTCGTGCCAGCACGTGAAAAATGTATTCGCCCGGTTCCAATTGGGTGTAAAATGCCGAGCGTCGCGTCCCGGCATTCACCCAGTTTTTATCCACACTTTCCAACCGATACCGAAAGGTCACCCGGGCGGGATTCGCGAGACTCAATCCGGTGTAGCGAAATTCAAATTGCCGCCCGCCAGGCGGAATGACGAGCGCCCGCCGATTGCCGCCTGCACCAACCGAAAACAAATCAGGACTAACCTCTTCGGCAGAAAGCGGCAACAGCAACGACTCGCGATCCACCAGGACTTCTTCGATTTTGACCGGCGGTGGCAGCGGGTTGGGGTTCACGTCCGCAGGGGAAATCATTGCCAGCCCCTTTCCGGTGGCGAACCACAGTTTGCCATCGCTCGTCCGGCAACCCGCGGGCTGGCCTTGTTCCGACATTTCCAAGGTCGCCAATCCGCCCGAACTGTCACACACCAGCGGAGTAACCAATTCCAGTTTCCCGTCGGCGCAGCGATTCAATTCCGACTTCGATACCCGGAACAGCCCACCCAACGAACTCATCCAGAAATTCCCGACGCCATCGTCGAGAATCTGGCAGATCACGTCGCTGGGCAAACCCTGCCGGGTGGTGATGTTGCCAAACTTTCCACTCTTGAATCTGGAAATCCCGCCACGCGTCCCGATCCACAGCGAACCATCCCCGTCGGTATGC
>JBBQYD010000034.1:0-19727 GCA_038209025.1 Verrucomicrobiota bacterium
ACAAATTCTCGGGGCGAGGGAGCGGAAGAAACGCGGGGAGGTGGCGAAGGATCGCGCGCCAAAGTTTTCCTTTGATGAGGGCTTGCAGGTGCTGCCGGATACGCTGGTCGAGCGGTTGGGGACGGCCGTGCGGCGTTCGACACGGGTGACTGGGATTGCCCAGGTGCCGGGGGGGTGGAAGGTGGCCTTGCAGAGCGGTGCGGGGGATGAGGAGGCGGAGCATTCGGCGGTGTTGTTCTGCGGGACGGCACCGGCACTCGCCCAACTGAAGGTCAGTTCGGAGCGGCCTATCGATTTATCCTTGTTCTCGGAAATCCGGTATCCGCCGGTCGCGAGCGTGGTGCTGGGTTTTCGGCGCGAGGATGTGGCGCATTCGTGCGCGGGATTTGGAATGCTGATTCCGAAGGTCGAGGGCTTCAAGATTCTCGGCACGATTTTTTCGTCCTCACTTTTCCCGAATCGCGCGCCTGCGGGGCACGTGTTGCTGACAAGTTACGTTGGGGGCGAGCGGTTTCCGGAGCTGGCAGGTTTGCCGGCGCAGGAGCTTTTTGATTTAACAACGGCGGATTTGCGGACGATCCTGGGGGTGAGAGGAACGCCCCGGTTCCAGCATCACGTGGGTTATCACCAGGCGATTCCGCAGTATAACGTGGGTTATGGGAAATATCGCCAGGCTTTGACGGAGATTGAGGCGAAGGCGCCGGGGCTGTTCTTTGCGGGGCATTATCGGGATGGAATTTCGCTTGGGGATTCGATGGTGTCGGGGGTGAAGGTGGCGGAGAGGATTGCGAGCCAGCGGGAGAAGCTATTCACAGGCAGCGTTTCCAGGCCAGACGAGCCGTAAACAGCAAATGAAGGAGCTGCTATGAAAGGCGTTTTACTGGTCAATTTAGGGTCGCCGGATTCTCCATCGGTGCCGGATGTGCGCCGCTATTTGCGCGAATTCTTGATGGATGGCCGGGTGCTGGATGTGGCGTGGCCGATTCGCTTTTGCATTGTGCATTTTGCGATTCTGCCGTCACGCCCCAAGCAGTCAGCGCATGCGTATCAAACGGTTTGGACGCCGGAGGGCTCCCCCCTGGTGGTGACGAGCCGGAATGTTTTGAGGAAGTTGAAAGCGCGTGTTTCGATGCCCTTGGAACTCGCGATGCGATATCAGAGTCCATCCATACCAGAGGCGGTCAGGAAGCTGGCGGGGCAGGGGGTGACCGAGTTGCTGCTGATCCCACTATTCCCGCACTATGCGATGTCGAGCTACGAGACGGCGGTGGAACGTGTGCGAGAGGTGATGGCGGGCGGCGCGCCGGGGATGCGTTTGCAGGTCCAGCCGCCGTATTACAAGGACGCGGACTATATTCAGGCGCTGGTGAGCAGCGCGCGGCCCTATCTGGAGAAGGGGTATGATCACCTGCTGTTCAGCTATCACGGCATCCCCGAACGGCAAATCCGGAAGTCAGACCCCACCGGCTGCCATTGTCTGACAGCAGCCAATTGTTGTGAGGTGGAAAGCCCGGCGCACGCGTTTTGTTACCGAGCCCAGTGTTTCAGGACGACGGCGGAAGTTGTGAAGGCGGTGGGAATACCCACCAACAAGTATTCAGTGTCCTTTCAATCACGGCTGGGGAGCACTCCGTGGCTGCGACCTTATACCGACTTCGAGTTGGAGCGATTTGCAAAAGCGGGTGTGCAGCGACTCCTGGTGATATGCCCGGCGTTTGTGTCGGATTGCCTGGAGACGATTGAGGAAATTGGGATGCGGGGGAAGGAGACGTTTCTCGCCGCCGGGGGTGCCGAGTTTCAATCGATACCGTGCTTGAACGAGCACCCGGAATGGATTAATGCGCTGGAGAGGATGGTTGCGGACTTCAGCGGCCAACCGGCTCCACCAGGATCATCTGCGCGAGCCGCTCGCTGATCGCGAGGCGGGCGTTGCAGACCTGGCAGATGAGGTTGTTGCGGCTGGTGAGGAGGCGGATGACCTGCTCTTCGCAGAAGCCGAGTTCGCGGAGGCGATGCTGGACTTCCGGGGAAGCGCAGAGTTGTTTGATGCGGACGGCAACCCCGGTTTGCACCCGGCTAAGCGGGCACACCCGGCAGCGGGCTGATTCTGAGCAACCCTGGTTATTCTCACTCGTCCATCTCATCCGGGCCATTTTGCGTTACTCAATGTTTTAGAACCACACGTTTTTTGCCAAAATCTGATCCTACTTTGGCTCACCCTGGAATGGAGTTCCTTGACCAGGATCAAGGTTGCGCGCGAAGGTTTGGCTCCCAACGGACGACCGCGGGCCGTGACCTGGTCCACTGGAACCGGCCCGGTTTGGAAACTCTGCTATTCATGCCGAAGGGCGTCAATTGGATTAAGCCGGGCGGCGCGACCGGCCGACGCATAGCCAAACACGACACCGACGGCCGCGGCGAACAGGAAAACGGCGAGGTTTATCTGCAGATTGGCCGTGGTTCCCGGCCTACGGGCTTACTCCGCGGTAGAACCGATAAGGTCGCGTCAAGCCGCCGACGTCGGTCGCGTCCACCATCCCATCTGGACCCGCCAGCGCCGTGGCAATGGTGTTCCAAGGACCGGTCGGAGCGTCCGCTGCCTGGATGCGCACCGTCTGGCCGGGCGTGGCGTGGAACCGTATACGCGGCTCGGGGCCGGATTCACGCAGCAGGACCAGGCTTTGGGCAGGCGGCGCGGCACCAGCCGGCTGGCTGAGCACGCGCACATTCGTGGTGGACTTGCCGCCGTGATAGTCCATGACGGTGTAGGCGAAGGCATCGTCTCTCGTTGGCGTGTTGGTGGGGGTGTAGATGAGGGAGTTGCCGCTGCGGCGAATAATCGCGCCGTTGGTTGAAGAGGCGGCGGGCGCAAGCAGAGCCAGCGTGTCGCCATTGGCGTCGGTGTCGTTGGCGAGCAGGGTGGCGATCGGGATCACAAGGGTGCTCCCGGAGTTGGTCACGCCGTCCGGGTTCGCGACGGGCGGGAGGTTGCCGGGCCGGGCAATCGGCGTGGCCAGGAAAGCGTGGCTGGCGCCGGAAGTCGCGACGCCGCTGCCCACAACCGCCCGCGCCTCGCTCAACTGGTGGTAGGCCACACTGGCGGGGCCGATGCCGGCGAAGGTGCCCAGTCCACCCGCGACGAGATCCTCCACCAAGAACAGAGCATGGTCTGAATAATCTGGCCGTCCATCGGGCAACCGTGCGGGTGCCGAAGCGTTCGTGCTGCAAAAGAGGCGGAGTCCATCGTCACTCACGAGCAAATCGCCATGGTTGTTCAAGCCCTGGACGTAGCCGTACCAACCAGTCACCTTGATCGCGTTGGTGCCGGAGGTGACGAAACAGCCCATGTTACCCCAAGCGGCCTGCATGTATTGCCCGACCAGATCGCCGTAATCGTTCACCGCGTAAACGCCGCTCGAGTCAATGGCACCTGGGACGCCAGGCAGGGAGGCGATGCGGTACGTCTCATGCACATTCTCCCGCCAGGCGCCATTATAGCGCCAGCCACGCCTGAGCGCATTTTCTCCGGGGGCGGGCCGGGCAGCGTTGGCGCTGCCGACGACAAACCCCACGCTATTGATGCCCCAGCCGTAGGCATCGCCGATGTCCTCGGGCCAGGCGGGGTTCAGGTTGCCCAAAGGCAGGAACGCGCCCTGTCGCCAAAGGAAGGCGCGCCGGTTGCCGCTGCCACCTTTGCCACCATTGTTCATCGAGAAGACGATGTCGCCGGCGTTGTTGATGGCCGGGGCAAAGGCGTAGGGCCAGCCGTTGCGGCCCAGATCATCCATTACGTAACCCTCGCCAACTTTCCGCCAGCGGATCGCGCTGTAATTCGTCGTGCCGGGCACCCGAGCCGTGCCCACAATGTCGCCTTGATCGTTGATCGCGTAGGCCTGGCTGTCGCCGCCGCCGAGGGCATCGCCCAGATCGGTCAGCACACCGCCTGACCAGACCCAGGCGTGGCCCAGGTCGTTGGCATTAGTCGAGCAATGCCCCACCACGTCGCCGTGGCTATTGACGCCGTTGGCATAGGAGGTGAAGTCACCCGGCCAAAGCGAGCCGAGGTCGGTAAGCTCATAGAACAGGGGAGCGACCGTGAGCTTGGCGCTGTTGGTCGTGGCGCCGGTATCGTTGGCAGCCACCAAGGTATAGGTGCCCGCGTTGGCGTAGGTGGCGATGAAGGGATTCAAGTCTGAGCCGGTCTCCCCTTCAAGCGGAGCACCGTCTCGGTACCATTGGCAGGTGAACGGACCCGTCCCCGTCACGAATCCGGTGAAGGCGCAGGTTTCGCCGGGGTATTTCCACTGGGGGCCGACGGTGACGAAGGGTGTGTCAATTCGGTTCCACACCACTTGATCCAGCCAGACGGCATCCGAACCGTCGCTCCCACCGTCGTCCTTTTCGTAGCGCCATTCCAAGGTGTAAATGCCGTCGGGAATGGTTAGAGTCCTTTCATACCATTCGTAATATGCCCCGCCGGAGGTGTAGCCGACCCAAGGAATAAAGAAGTTGTCGCTGCTCATCTCCGTGCTGAGGGCATACCAGTAAGTGAGGGTGCCGGGGCCGACGACGGTGGTGCGAAGCCAGCTCTTCTGGTTGTCACCGATCGTTCCGCTCTGTACCGCCATGAAGCCGTCGTGGACGTTGGAGGTCTGAACAAACCACGGCGCATCGCCGCCCGTGGTGAAGACCAGGTTGGTGATGTTCAAGGCTTGCTCCAGAGAGGGAGGCGCCGGCGTCGGCGTGAAAACCACCTCATCCACCCACCCGGCGTCCGCGCCCGCGGAGCCACTCGCGTCCTTGTCGTAAGGCCACTCCAAGGTATGCGAGCCGGCGCCAAGGACAAACGTTCGCTGATGCCAGTTGGTCTGGCCTGAGATGCTCGCCTGCGGTGAGCCATCCAGCCAGAACTCCAGAAAATCATGATCTGCTTCAGATTCCACCTGCCACCAGAAGGTGAGGGTGCCGGGGCCGGTCACATTAGCCACGAGGCCGTTGGTCTGGTTGTGCTCAATCGCGCCGCTCTGCCATGCGCCTGCGCCGTCGTGGGTGTTCGTGGTTTGGAGATACCAATAAGGGGTGTTGCCGCTGGTGGTGAACGTGGTGATCTCGTTGGGGTTGCCGCCGATGGCGAGTTGATCCACCCAGGCCGCGTCCTGCCCGAGGATGAAGTTGTCATCCTTGCGGAAGGTCCAGGTCAGTGTGTGTTCGCCCGCGGGCAGACTGAGCGCCTGTGGTTGCCAGGGCACTTCGCCGGAGAGGGTATTGCTGACAGCGCCGTCCACCGCGATATCCAGGAACGCCTGCGGCGCGGCGGAGATACGCCACCAGAAGGAGACATTCGTCGGACCAGTGACGACCGTGCTGAAGGCGGCGGGAGACCAGAACCAAGTCTGCGGGCTGCGGGCTGCGCAGATGCCGTCATGGGCGTTCGTGCCGTTCACGTCCGGGGTCCATTCGCTCGATCCGGGATGGTTCGTCACCGTGAGTTGCGGCGCGTCCAGGGCCAATCCCAGCGGTGTGACCGGGTCCACGGCCAGCACGCTGACCCGGCTGGTGATGGCGCCGTTGTTATTGGCAACCACCACGTAGTAGAAACCAGAATCTGCCGGCGTGAGATTCGCAAGATTGAGAGAACTGAACCCCTCGACACCGTCGCTTGCCCCCAGCACCCGGTCACTGCCGAGCTTCTTCCAGGTGAACGAAAAGGGAACCGGACCGGCCACCCAAACGTTGAATTGGGCATTGCCGCCGGGGGCAGCCGTAAGGACCTCCCGATCGGGACCAACGGTGATGCGCGGAAGGTCACTGCTGACGGTGATTTGGGCGACGCGGCTGGTGGCGGCACCGTAGAGATTGGTTGCGACCAACCGGTAACGGCCGCTGTCAGCCTCGGTGACATTGGAGAACGAAAAGTACGAGTTGGTGTGGTCGGAGAAAGGAAGCTCGTTTTTCTCCCATTGGAAACTCATCGGTTCAGTGCCATACACGCTGACATAGGGATAGTAGTCCGCGCCCCGCGCCAAGGTCGCATCCTCCGGCTGCGTGGGCCAGAAGAACGGGGCGCTGGGAGTGACGGTGATGGTGGACACCGCGCTGGTAGTCATGCCCCAAACATTGCTGGCGATCAGCCGGTAATCGCCCGCTTCGCCGAACGTGGCGTACCAAACGCTAAGCGTTCGAGTCGCCACGTTGAGGTAATGGCTGCCATCTTGGATGTTGGTACCGCTGTGTTGCCAGTAGTAGGTCATCGGCACGTCGCCAATGACCAGCGCCGAAAGAACCGTGGTGGAAGGATAATTGTCAGACACGATTTGCAGCGGCGCAGGCTGTTCCAAGAACGTTGGTTTCAGGCCTGTGATGTTGGTGACGACGACCTCATCCAGCCATGCGGCACCCATATAACTGGGGGAAAGCCCGACGCTCAGGCTCCAACGCACCGTGTTGGTTCCCGATTCGAAGGCGACGCAGCTCCTGGTCCAATTCTGCTTTCCATAGAACATCTCGGCGTTGCTGTTGTTGGTATTGAAATAGAAGGTGTAATAGTCTGGATTGGAGTCGAGCTTACACCAAAAGACCACAGAAACTCTGCCGGTGACTGTCGTCTCAATCCAACTTGAGACGCAGTTATTGTCGGGCAAAGGGGGGCCGGACTGCGCCGCGTCGAATCCGTCGTGATTCGTGACCGTCTGGCTGAACCAGGGCGTGTAGCCCCCGGTGGCCCAGGTGAGGCCCGGTGCATCCAGCGCTTCCTCCAGTGTCGCGGCGCGGACAGAACCCGGAAACGAGAGGATGCCGGCGAGAGTCGAGGCAAGCACAACGAGAGAACAGGCTGAGGTGTTCATGATTTTGGTTAGTGAAGGGACGATGGAACGGGAAGCATATCCGCCAGGCAAGGAATCCAGCATTCCTTGCTTGCGGACAGGTCGTCGAAGGGGAGCATCCACAGCAGGCTATGAGAAAGGTTGATTATGTAAAGAGCGGAGTCAGCGGGCATTTTTTACAGCTTTCCGCTGGGTTGGACATTCCCAGGGCGTTTCTTTATCCCGGGAAACCGGCCTTGACCCCGCAAAAGCCTGCTTTCATCCCATCTCATGCGACAGATTGCGTGGGTTATCCTAGCCTTCACACATGAACAAAGACGCGTATGGCGCCGACCTTCGGGAGCATAAGATTCGGCGTGGCGTCTCTAATTCTTACGCTACGCCTGCGCTTGCGGGCCGACAACTCTTTCTGCGCTCCAAGCTGATGCTGAGTGCCATCGAGCCCGTGCAGATGGCGTGGGCGGAGAAAACACAGTAAACTAAACACATCATGAAAACGAAAATCATTATCCTCGCGCTGACGCTCAGCGCTTCGACCTGCCTCCTCACCGCACAAAACGAGAACCAGCGCCCCGAAGGGCAGCGTCCAACCCGGCGTGATCGCGGTCCTGACGATGCCCGTGCCCCCGGAGGCACGAGCGGGCAACGCTTTGTGATGCCATTGATCGTGGCTCTTGATCTAAACCATGATGGAACAATTGACGCTGACGAAGCGGCCAAGTCTGCGGAGTCGTTGAAGAAACTCGACAAGAACGGCGACGGCAAGCTCACCATGGATGAGTTGCGTGGCCCGCGTCCTGCCGACATGGGCACTCGCGGCCGGTCTGGCAGGGAGGGCGGTCGCGGCATGGCCCCCGGTGGCTGGGGCGGCTCCGGTATGCGCGGTCAAGGCGCTGAGCCTGGAGGTCCGGGCGGTTTTCCCGGTGGACCAGGTCGCTTTGCGCCGGGTGGCCCGGAAGGACGACCGGGTGGCCCGGTGGGTCCCGATGTTTTCCGTGGCACCGGCAACGGGGGCGGTCCGGTTGGTTTTCACCTGGTGCCGCCGCCCGTGCAGGAGCACCTGGGCCTGAGCATTGACCAAAAGAAGCGCATTGAGAAGCTGGAGACTGATGTGCAGAAGAAGATCGAGAAGATCCTGACCCCCGAACAACGGCTGCGGTTGAAGCAGATGCCGCCGATGCAAGCTCGAGGCGGTCGCGGTATGGCCCCCGGTGGCTGGGGCGGTTCCGGTATGCGTGGTGCGGGGCCCGGCCCTGCAGGTGAGCGTGGTCCCGGTGCGCCACTGCCCGGCAACCCCCCGGGTTCGGCCCCGCAGCGTCCCGTGCGCGAATAGCGCGAGCCAACCTCCGCTCCTGCTATTCACCTACCTTTTCGT
Source organism: Verrucomicrobiota bacterium (assembly GCA_038209025.1). Classification (GTDB taxonomy): domain Bacteria; phylum Verrucomicrobiota; class Verrucomicrobiia; order Limisphaerales; family UBA8199; genus JBBQYD01. Next base: position 8,200 of record JBBQYD010000034.1, read on the forward strand.
AGGCGATCACCACCGCGCTCGGACGATCATTCAACACGACCGGCAAGCCGGTATCCATCAGCCGTTGGCCCGTGAGGACATCGGCCCCTGGGAAGTCCAGATTCCTCACGCGGTAACGGGCGCCAGGGTCCAGTCCGTAGAGTCGAAGGTCAGCCGACTTGTAGATGCTGTCGCTGCGCCTGAAGACCTGCACCATGCCCGTGCCGAGGTCTGGGCGGTCGAACTGCCAGCCCATCCAGGAGGTGGTCTCCAGACTGTATGGCGTCAGCGGATAGTAGTCACCGAGATAGCAGTCGGCCACCTGGCGAAACTGTTCGAACAAACGTCGCATCAGGCCGTAGTCGGCGTCCTTGACACGCACGTCCCAGATGCAGTTCAAGAGCGGGGTCATATTGCTGCGAAAGTCGTAGTCGGCGTAGGTTCCCGTCCCCGTCCCGCTCAGCGGAAGCCAGGACGAAATCCCGTAGCTATGGCATTGGGTGCCAACCGGATCAAGCCGGAAATCGGTCCGCCACAGCGGCACCGAACGGCGCATTGTCTCCAGGTCGTTCCGGCGTCCGCCGCTGGCGCACGAGTCGATCAGTAATCCCGGGTGCCGGCGGAGAAGTTCGTCCCAATAGGCCAGGTAGCCGGTGATATGTTGAATCTCGGTGATGCCCTGACGATCCGGGGCGTCGTTCTGCCGCCAGAAGACGAGCGGGTCCATGTTGAAGTCCTGGCGGTACAGGTCGATGCCCTGGGCGGTGATGAGCTTGCTGACGTGATCGGTCAGCCATACGCGAGCCTCGGGGTTGCCAAGGTTCAGCAGGCCACCTTGCTTCCCGCCCAGTATCCATTCGGGGTGGTTTTCGGCAAGCCACGTGCCCGAGGCAACCCGTTCAGGCTCGAACCAAACGATGGTTCCGATGCCTCGGGCATGCGCCAGATCGCTGATGGCTCGGAGGCCTTGGGGAAAGCGCGTGGTATCGACTTCCCACGTGCCAGTCTTGGTCCACTTGCCATCACAGGGATACCACCCGGCATCCATCCACCAATAATCGATTTTTAACCGCTCCTCAACGTAGCGGTTGATGAACTGCGCCTGATTCTCCTCATTGGCGTCAACCATCTCCTGTGTGAAGTGCGAACTGCAGCCGAACAGCATGGGCGGGATCGGCTTGCCGCCGGGCTTGGGGACGTTGTGCGCGAGCATCCAGCGGCGGAAAATGTTTTGCGAGCGAATCCGGTCGCCCTTCCAGAATTGCAGGACGATCAACGGCGTGCGGACTTCCTCGCCGGGCAGCAGCTTGAAGTGGGTCTGCTCCTGCCCCGCCTGCACGCGCAGCCCGTTGGCTCCGTCCCGGGTGAAGCTCGCCGCCCACTGGCCAGGCCAGCCCACCACGGCGATGACGCCTTCACCCGGCCACTCGACGTTGAAATAGGGCCAGTCGCTGTTTGATCCGCGGCCGCCGGACGTGGTGATGCGTTTGGCCGTTTTGCGGGGCAAGGCGGACCTGAGTGGTTGGTAGTCATTGGCGGCACACGGGCTCCCTACGTGATGGTTCAGGACGAACTCGCCGGGTGAGGCGAATCGGGCATAGACCTCATCCTTCCTCCGCTGGAACTGAGCGTCCAAGGGCTGAATGTCCGCAATGATGGGTGTATTGGCCGCCCCGCCGTTCTTAAAATACAGCGTCCATTCGACGGTCGGAAAATCGTGGTATTCGATCGCGACCCAGCGAAGTATCAACTTGGTCCCGGGGTCAGTCCAGGTCCAGGTTCGCTCGGTCCGTCGGTCATCGAGCTGCTTGATCTGGCGATCCAGGCGCCATTCCTGGAGCAGGGTGGCCGAGGACTGGCCACCATAGCTGAACGAGAAAGGCAGATCCGCGGACAGGACCGGGGGCACCGGCCCCTCGATGATTGGCAGATCACCCAGCCACAGGGTACGACCGTCGGCCAACGCGATCTTCGCATCCGCCCAGTCAGCCTGGTCGCAGGTAATGCCGTCACCTGCGTCACCGACTTCCAGCAGGAATTCCGTCGCGCCTCCGAGGTCGAGACTGACGCGCTCGGCTGGCGTTCCTTCACGCATGACCTTCGAGCGGAAGGCCTCCTTTCCCGCGATCGTCACCGAGAAGACGATGCTGCCGCGTCCTCCGTGGGTTTGTGAGTTGCTGTCCACGCCGACGAACGCCGCGAAGGACTTGCCCGGAGCGGGCAAGCGAACGGCTACCTTGCTGGTAGCGTGGCAGAACACCCCACGCAGGTATTTCGTCTTGCCGATGGCAAGCGGACGACCCATGCGGGCATTCAGGCATAGCTCGTCGAGGTTGGTCAGCACGGCCAGGCCCCATTGGGGTGGGGCCGCTTGCCTGCCGTTGTCGAACTTTGCGGCCATCCACCGGTGGAGTTCACGCATTTCGGTGGGGTTCACGGAAACTGAGGGGACCTCAGCCGCCCACCCCAGTTGGACCAGCATCGCCACCGAGATAAGCCGTGCCACCGCCGCCATGGCCGCCCGCGCCTGAACAGTAAGACATTTGTCCTCAATCACCTGGGGACATTACGCGAACGGAGGAGAAACTCACAAGGAACAACCTTCACAAGCATCCCCCAAGCGACTGGGCATTGGTGAGTCAATTTGGCGCGGTTATGAGGAACCGCGAAGCAGGAGCCGCACAGGAATTGGCCTGCCGGGCATCGAGAGGCGAACCCAGCCAACGGTGGCCATCTCTGGCTTCTTCCAGACGACGATTGCCATTGGGGGCCGGTCAGGGATGGTTAGATGCGTCCGAGCAGGGCGAGGATGATGATGACGACGAGCAACAGTCCAACGAGGCCGCCGGGGGCATATCCCCAGGACGTGCTGTAACCCCAGGTGGGCATCACGCCGATGAGCGCGAGCACTAACAGAATGACAAGAATTGGTCCAAGACTCATTGATACCTCCATTTTATTGACCAAGTCACCCTAAACCAGCGGAGGGGAGTTGCCATAGGGTTTGTCACTCCCAGCCAGAAGGCGTGAACCCCGGAGGAGGCAGAATGAGGGGGGAGCGGATGGCTGCGGCAGTCAGGAAGGAGGATAAAGGGGAGCGGGGGAGAGGAAGCATGGCAGGTGAGAACAAAGGGGCGGATGCTGGAATGGAGTGGTCTTTTGCGGTGCGGTGGTTTAAGCTCGGTCATGACTTTGACCGAGCAAATGGTTCAACTGGGGCAGCGAGCGAAGGGGGCTTCGCGGGCGCTGGCGCAGTTGACCACTGATGAGAAAAATGTCTGTTTGCGGGCGATGGCGGACGCTTTGCAGGTGAACGCATCGGCGATAAAGGAGGCCAACGCTGCGGATATGAAGGCGGGAGCGCAGGCGGGGCTCTCGAGCGCGATGTTGGATCGTCTCAGGCTGGATGATAAGCGCATCGCCGGGATGGCCGCCGGCCTGCGCGAAGTCGCGGACCTGCCGGACCCGGTGGGTCGGATTCTGGATGAAAGAACGCGTCCGAACGGCTTGCGCTTGCGGAAGCTCAGCACGCCGATCGGGGTCATCGTGATTATTTATGAATCGCGTCCGAACGTGACTGCGGATGCGGCGAGCCTTTGCTTTAAATCCGGCAACGCCACCATATTGCGAGGGGGCAAGGAAGCGTTGCATTCAAACCATGCCATCGCCAAGACCATGTTGGGCGCGGGCAAGGCGGCCCTGGTGAGTTTTCCGGAGCACTCGGTTCAGGTGGTGCCGACAACTGAGCGGGAAGCGATTCGCGAATTGCTTTCCCTTACGCAATATGTGGACCTCTGTATGCCGCGCGGGGGGGAGGGCTTGATACGGGCGGTGGCGGAATGCTCCAAAGTGCCCGTGATCAAGCATTACAAAGGGGTCTGCCATGTGTACGTGCATGCCCAGGCGGATATCGGAATGGCGGAAAGCATTGTGATGAACGCCAAGGTGCAACGTCCCGCAGTGTGCAATGCGATGGAGACGCTGCTGGTGGACAAGGCCATTTGCGCCGAGTTTCTCCCCAGGATCGCGTCCAGCCTGGCCGCCAGGAACGTGGAACTGCGCGCTGATCCAGCCGGGGCGGCCATTCTGGCGTGCGCAGGAATTCCCCAGTTGAAAATGAAGGCGGCGTCGGACCAGGACTATTTCACGGAATATAACGATTACGTGCTGAACGTTCGGGTGGTTGATGATTTGCGCGGGGCAATTGATCACATCAATCACTATGGTTCGGCGCACTCGGACAGCATTGTGACGAGGGATGAAGAGTCCGCCCGTCGGTTTTTGAACGAAGTGGATTCCGCGGCGGTGTATTGGAACGCCTCCACGAGGTTCACGGATGGCGGCGAGTTTGGGATGGGAGCGGAGATCGGCATCAGCACGGATAAGATCGGTGCTCGGGGGCCGATGGGGCTGGAGGAGTTGACCACTTATAAATGGCTGGGTTTGGGGACTGGGCAGATACGGGCTTGAATCAAGCCGACGCGTTCTGGCGCGGCCACCAGGATTTGAGAGCGAACCTGATCGCGATCAGTCGCCCAGGTTTGGCGGTTTTTACCACGTAAGAGTTGGCACCGGTGCCGCCGGCATCAAAGAGGTTTGGGCTATGTCAAGACCCTAAGTTGCGGGCCGGCGGGAGTGCGGTTAGACTGCATAAAATCTAATTGTTGGGATAACTGTTACGTATGGTAAGAAGTGCAAACGATTTCTGGCCTTTCTGGGTAGTGGCGGTGGTCATGGCCGCCGCGCATCCAGGGATCGCTGTTGAGCTACGGGCGGTCGCGGGCAAGTGGGAACCGACCGGGGGCTCTGATTGGGTGTTGCGCGATGCCCTCACGAGGCGGCCGGTCGCGCTGGTGGAAGATGCGTTCGGGCGGCTTGCAGTTGGCGGATCGGGCGTCATACAGGGAGCGTTGGATTCCAACCTGGAAGGACTGGGGATTCTCACTGTTTACGATGTGTCGCCGGAATTCTGGGCACAGCCCTCCGTCTGGAACACGTTTCAAAGGGGGCCTTCGGGTTTCGCGGGGTTCGGGAGGGATGCCGGCCCACGGGAATGGGCGGGACGACCCGCTTTCGACCGCCGAGCCGACGCGCTGGATCCTGGGTGGCAGGTCGTTGGCAATTCATCAGCTCCGGTATCGGCGCCCGCGACAAGCCTTGGAATTCAGGCTAATCCCGGGAGCCTGGTTTTGCATTGGCCCGCGCCACGGGGGCATCTGTATGTGATCGAATCGGCGCCCTCATTGGATCAGCCTTTTCAGCCGTTCAAAACCTTTGGCTCGGTGGCGGAGGGAGAGATTTCGGTGGTGTTGCCTACGGATTCCCAGCAAGGGTACTACCGCGTCACAGAATACGTTTACTGAACAAATGATGAAAACGCAAATAGCCGGATGGGTGGTGGCGCTATGCGCCTTGATGCTTACAAACCCGCTGCTGGCACAGTCGTCGAGCGGCACCAGTTCAGTTTTCATGACCATCGTTGGCCCTGATGGTCCGCTTCAGGGGGAGGTGATGCAAAAGGGGCGCGAGGGCTCGCATCGCTTGCAGGCATTCTCTCACGAGGTCGTTTCCCCGCGCGACCCTGCCACCGGTCTCCCGACCGGGAAGCGTCAGCACACCCCGTTCAGGGTGGTAAAGCTCATCAATAAAAGCTCGCCCTCCCTGCTCGACGCCATGACGAAAAACGCGACCTTGCCGAATGTGGAGATATCGATATGGTCGCCGTCAGGTGTCGGCACCGAAGAAAAAGTGCTCACCTACAAACTGGTTGATGCTTCGGTGGCCTCCCTTCGACCATGGATGCCCAATAAGAACGATCCCTCGACGACCAGTTATCCGCCGGCGGAGGAGCTCAGCTTCACCTACAAGAGCATCGTAGTGACTTTTCAAAACGGGGGCATTGTCGCAACCGACGAATGGAGTGCGGCTCTGCCTTAAGCAAAACTTGGAGGATCACGGCCTGCTCTGTCAGCGGAGCCCAAAGGGCTTTACAATCGAGCCATAAAAGTCAAACTACCATCGCTGGGGAAATCCCCGATCGATCGCAGATCCAGCGGTTTAACGGTGATTGATTGAGGTCTGGATAAGCAGTCCTCGGCACGGTTAAACCGTAATGGTGGAGGGAGTGAAATCAGCTCCTTAAAATTTGACTTATGAGATTATTCTTACTTGGGCTGATGGCATCCGGATGGGTTGTTTCGCCCGCCGGCGCTTGGAACGCGCTAGGGCACCGAACGGTGGCTGAACTGGCCTGGCGGCAAATGGACCAGGCTGAACGCCGGGAGGCGACCGAGCTTCTGAAGCATCATCCGCATTACAGTCTGCTGCTCACAGCGGAGGTTCCCGCCGGGGTGGACACAAACGAGTGGGCGTTCCTGACGGCCGCCGTTTGGCCCGACCTGACGCGCCCCGCCAAAAAGGGCGAACCGCAAAAACCGGATTTTGTGACGAAATACAATGTGTTTCCCCATGGCATCGACCTGCCTTTCGTGCGCCCTGGGGACAAGGACCAGATTTCCCTGAAGAAGTTTTCCGTGCCCCGGCCCAATGCGCAGACGGCCCTGATGGATTCGCTGGCGACGTTGAAGAATGCGAAAGCCAGTGCGCATGATCGAGCCGTGAGCCTTGCCTGGGTGCTCCATCTCTGCGGGGATTTGCACCAGCCGTTGCACGCGGCCACGCTGGTAACGAGGCGGGAACCCAAAGGAAATGGAGCGGGCGGCGTTTTTGTGCTGCTTGATCCGGAGGGGAATCGCATCAATATCCACACATTTTGGGATTATCTGCCCGGCAGCGATTTCTCCTATGCATCCGTGACGAAGCTGGCCAACGAACTGGCTGCGGCGCCCGAACTGCAACCGTCGAAGATGAAGGAATATCGGAAGCACAAAAGCGTGCCCTCATGGGCTCAGGAAAGTCTTCAATCCGCAGTGAACTTTGGCTATGCGGAAGAGCATATTCAATTCGTTCATTCCGCCGATCTGGCGTCCGGCGAAGTGCCGGCTTCGGCGCTGCCGCGGATGAGCGCGGACTACGCTCGCGAAGCGCGTGACATTGCGCACAGCCGGCTGGTCCTGGCCGCCCAGCGGTTAACTGACAGCCTTAAAAGAGTCTGGTGATGCCACGCGTCAGGAACGCTGCGACGGCACTCCTGCAGGCAGATTACTCGTTCTCTCTCCTGCTGGGTCATTGATCGCCCGGCCTTTCCAGCCCGCGAACAGACTTGCGAGCAAGAACCTGCCAGCAAAGCCCGGAGAGCCAGGGGCCAGATAAGGCGACCGATAAACCTGGAAACGCCCAGTCAAGGGAAGCTAGCACAACTCCAACCATGATTCGGCAGCACCGCCTCACTGCCACAACTCCGGTATGATCTCGTCCGCCAGGAAAACTTTTCCATCCCAACCACACCGGTTCGTGCAGGCCTTGCGATAGGTCCCGCCGGCATGGGTCGAGGCGACCCAACGCTCATCGGGCATGAGCGTCCATTCCTCACGGAGCTTCATAGTCCGGTTTCATTCTTTGCCTTCCGTTTCTGTCGGACAAACCACGACAACATAATCGGATGTGGGCTGATATACCGCTGCCGCGCAAACCTCCATATTGTCGTCACGAAGCAGGGCACCGATTCAAGCCGGGGTCCTGGTTCAGAAAACGTGAACGCGCAAACGAAAGACACCATCAACCCGATTCTGCTCCCGCACACCTCCGATCCGTGGATGATTTTTCACGGCGGTTACTACTTTTACTGCGAGAGCCGGGACAGCCGGCAGATAGTGATTCGCCGATCCCGCACCATCTCGGGCATTGGACAAGATGCTGGCCGCGCGGTGTGGAGCGTTCCTGAGCGCGGTTTGAACTCAAAGAACCTCCGGGCTCCCGAGCTGCACCTGATTGATGGCCGCTGGTTCATCTACTACGCAGCGGATGACGGGCGCAACGAGAACCACCGGATGTGGGTGCTGGCCGGTGAGAGCGCGGACCCGCTGGGATCGTATAGCTGCGCCGGGGCGATCGAAACCGGGGGCTGGGCCATTGATGGCACCGTGCTTTCGCTTGAAGATGGCCGGCGCTGCTTCGTATGGTCGGGCTGGCCCGGCCGCCGTAACGGGCAGCAGAACCTTTACATTGCCCCGATGCGGAGTCCGCTCACGATCAGCGGCCCGCGCGTATTGCTGGCCTGTCCTGATCAACCATGGGAGCGGGTTGCCATGCCCGTCTGTGAGGGGCCGCAAGTTTTGCGGCATAAGGGGGACCTGTTCATCGTCTATTCGGCGAGTGGGAGCTGGACACCCGACTATTGCCTGGGCCTGCTGCACAACCGGGGTGGCGACATTCTGAATCCCAACGCCTGGCGCAAGCACGGCCCGGTTTTCCAGCGAAGCGAGCAGGTATGGGGCGTGGGCCATTGCTCGTTCGTAAAATCAGCGTGCCAGGGCGAAGACTGGATGATCTACCACTCGAAATCGAGCCACCAGCCCGGCTGGGAAGATCAGGATGTGCATGCCAAACGCTTCGAGTGGAACAGCGATGGCTTTCCTGATTTTGGCAAACCTCAACCCCGCACCACGCCGGACCGGGCGCTGTCTCTTGCCCGCTCGGGAGGAATCGGAGTGGCCGCCTAACCCGGAATTTCAAACCGATTTTTGTACTATGACTTTTCAAGGTCTCAAAAACTCAATGTCCATTCTTAAACATTATCGCGGCGCGCAGATTACGCTGGCTGCCATGATCGGATGCGCCAGCCTTGGTTTGGGGAGCCTGCATCCGGAGGATGGCGATGCCAGCGGAACGGCGGGTAAAGAAGATGCACGAATCCTCAAGGCGGTGAAAGTGCTCACTCAGCGCGATGGTGAGAAGACCCGATTCCTTGTGGAAAACAAAGAGAACTGCGAGATTACGATGACCTTTGTGATAAGCATGAAGGAGATGCGGGGCAGCGCAAATTTCCCTTACACCGCGACCTTTCCGCCCGGGCAGGTCACCGAAGCGTTTGCGCTCTGGCCGGCGGGACCAGCGGCGAATTGGGCCTACAGTTTTACGAATTACTTCAAGCTGGGAAGTAATCTTGCCAGACATGACGACTCATTCCTATATCAGCTGCCTTACGCCTCGGGCCAGGAATTCAAGGTAACGCAGTCATTTAATGGCTCATTCAGCCACAAAGGATCGAACAAATACGCCATCGATTGGAAAATGCCGGAGGGCACACCCGTGCATGCGGCAAGAGGCGGGGTGGTCGTGAAACTCAAGGACGACTCAAATACCGGCGGCTCGAGCATGAAATTCGACCGCTGCAACAATTATGTGCTGATTCGGCACGACGACGGCACGCTCGCGCATTATTGCCACCTGCACCAGGGCGGGGTGGTGGTGAAAGTCGGCCAGGTGGTGCAAACTGGTGAACTCATCGCTCACTCCGGGAATACCGGGTTTTCCAGCGGACCGCACCTGCACCTGTGCGTTTTCAAAACGCAGGACGGACGCACGCGCGAAAGCATTCCCATCGCGTTTCGTTCGGCTGACGCGGACAAATTAACGCTGGTGAGCGGCCACCGCTACCGGGCGGCGCAGCCCAAGCCTGAAACCTCACAAATCATCACATCGCGTGAAACAGATAGGCATCTCGCGGGTAAGCAGTCCTGAGCAGACATCGAAGTTGCGAAGTCGCCCGGTGGCGGCCGGCTTATGTGCAGCCGCCCTAATCGGATTTCTCGAATACCGTCAGCACGCCGCCGGTGCCAAGCAGCCGGCAAACATAACGCTCCATAATTGACCCGTTACGCCGGTGAACCCGCCGCGTCAGGCCAAGCCTTTTTTCAGCACGCTCAGAAACTCCTTCATGGCGGGCGAGAGCACCTTTGTTTTCTTGGAAATTGCCGCAAGGGGGCGATGGAAATCACCTTCGATTTTCACTTCGGCCAGCGTGTGTTTCGCCACTTCCTGCACCACGGTGCTCTGCGGCACTATGGCCACTCCGGCATCGATCTCGACCGCTCGCTTGACCGTTTCGATATTGTCAAACTCCATCACATGTTGAATTTCCACCGAGTGGTCGCGCAGGATTTTGTCCAAGGCGCGGCGGGTGGGGATGTCGGGCTCAAAGCCGATGAATTTCTGGCCCGAAAGCGCCTTCAGCTTGATGCTTGAATGCCCGGCGAACGGATGGCTGGGATGGGTGATCAGCACGAGGGGGTCTTTGCGGAGCGGGTGAATCTCGAGTTTGGGGTCACGGGAGGGGTACGCCACCAACCCAAGGTCCACCACGTTGCCGATCACATCCTCGTAAACCTGATTGGCCCGGCGGTACTCCACATGAACATTGACGGTGGGAAAGGCTTTCAGGAAAAGCTTCACATAGGCGGGCAGATCGTGCAGGCCGATGCTGTAAATTGTTGCCACTCGAATGTTTCCGGACACGAGTTCTTTCACCTCCTGCAACCGGATGGAGAGGGAGTTATAGGTCTTTAGCATCTGCTTGCTGAAATCGTATAACGCCTGGCCTTCCTCGGTGAGTCGGAAGTATTTCTTGCTGCGTTCGACGAGCACAGATTTGAAGTTCCGCTCCAGTGCGCTGATCTGCTGGCTGACGGCGGATTGGGTGACATTGTTGATCTGGGCGGCTTTGGTGAAGCTCTCGGTCTCGGCAAGGTCGCAAAAAACTTTCAGGCTTTCGATTTGCATAAGAGAAGTAAATACGCCATCCGATGAACCATGTCAACTTATGTCAAAGCCAAAAAGATTTTATGACCTTGGTCCCGCTGATGGGCAGCCGTTTTGGGTCAAACCAGGGCTTCTTTGACCTTGCGGAGGAGTTCCTGGGAGGTAAAAGGCTTTTGCAGATAGTTTTCCTGGCCTTCTTTGCTGGAGTTCCAGACGTAGCCGCTGGTGCAAAGGATCCGGGTGGTGGGCGAGAGCGCGCGGACCTTTTCGGCGAGCTCACCGCCGGTCATCCCTGGCATGACCATGTCGGTGATCAGGAGGTCAACATGGGGTTCGGCCTGTTGGAGCAGTTCCAGGGCTTTGGCGCCGCCGCTGGCAATGAGCACGCGGTAGCCATAGGAGCTGAGAATCGTTTCGCCCATGCATAGCAATAGTTCTTCATCGTCCACCAGCAGAATGGTCTGGTCCCCGTTCAATTCGGCCGGGGAACCGGTGCCGGAGTCGCGGAGATGGCGTTTCTCGGCGGGCAGATAGACCCGTACGGAGGTACCGGCGCCTGGCTGGCTTGAAATGGCCACCCCCCCGCCGTGGTTGGTAAGAATGCCATAAACCCACGCGAGACCGAGCCCCCGATGGCTGGCTCGCTTGGTGGTGAAAAAGGGCTCAAAAATGCGGGGAAGCACGTGTTCCGATATGCCCGAGCCAGTATCGTTGAATTCAACACAGACATACGCTCCGGGTGAGAGTTGGACCGTGCGGTCCTGGGTTGCGTCAGCTAATTCGAGGTTACGGGTGGACAGGGTGATCCGGCCTTCGCTGTCCAGGGCCTCGAGCGCGTTTTCGAGAATTTTGGTAAAAGCCTGCTGCATCTTGGCTTCATCAAACTTGGC
>JBBQYD010000035.1:0-19712 GCA_038209025.1 Verrucomicrobiota bacterium
CACCTGGCTGCCGTTTATGATTTTTCCGATGTAAATGGCGTAGGGACCCGTGTCGGTGGTGTCATTGATCGCCAAGGCGAGCCCGTCGAGAACACCGTAATTGTTGTCGAGCGTGGCCTGGCCCGTGGTGCTCCAGCAGAAAACCGGATCAGCGGTCACGGCAGGATCCAGGCCCCGGGTAAACGTCACGGTCTGCCAGTTGGTCGAAGAGGCCAGAACCGCACCCCCGCTCGGTGCGGCGCCGAATTTCCCGCCGACTCGATCACTCGAGCCAATAAAGAAAACGTCACCGGAGGTGCCGCCATTAGCGCCAATGACCGGGGGAACGTTGGTTTCGCGGACATTGAACGCCATGCGAAGCCCGTTTGCGGGGTTGGCGCCACCGCCGACCAGAGAGGGGGTGGGCACATCAAGGCAACTCTCGATCCCAGCCTTGGTTTGGGAAGCGATCAGGCGGTCACCTTTGCTCAAGGAAGTGCTAAGGGGGACGGCGTTCACGTTGCTGGCCACCACGGAGGAGGTCCGCCCAATCAACTGAAAGGTCGGAGGCGATCCGGCCTGCACCTTGTAGATGTTGATGTTGGTGGCTCCCGCAACAATATTCTGAACATTCACAAAGTTCTGCCCGGCCGCCAGCGGACCGTTTACCGCCGGGGTGGGGACTCCTTTGCAGAGATCAAAGAGGTACGTAAACAGCACCGCATCCGCGAAAAACCGTTTGGAGCTGGTTATTGTGCCTGAGTAATACTGAAAACCAATCGTGGGCTGGGTGACGCCGACATTATTGGTAATATAACCAACGAGGCGCCAGGTGTTCAGCGGCGTGCTGGCGGCACTTACGTATTGAAAATTAGTGGTTGTGTTGGCGGGCGAACCGACCTTGCTGCTAACCACGCTGCCGGTGCAATTGGTGAACCAGAGAGACACCTCGATGTCGCTGGATGCTGAGGTCGCGATGGCAGCCAGGGTGACTTCCACCTTATACACGCCCTCGGGGCCGGCATGGGCGAGCATGGGTGAGACAATGAACCCCGGCCCGAGCGAGCCTTCAATCTGTGGGGCGCCGGAATTGGTATAACCATAGCGGCAGCCGATGCCGGTTGTGCAGGGGGCCACCGTGGCCTTGGCGGACGAGTTTGCCCAAACGCCTCCTACGCCGGTCATCTCCGAGTACTTGTCAAAGTTCTGGCCTCCCGATCTGCTCTCTACAATCACTGTATCGGCGAGCGAACTCAAGGAGGGCAACAGAAGCAGGGTCATCAGCAGCGTGAGCTTCTGGATCGAGAGTCCCCGCAGGATTGTCTTTCGAATGTCTTTCATAGGATTCGTTACGGATGAGTTTATTGCGAACAGGGCATGGATAGCGAAGGAGAAGGAAAGGAACGCTTTTGAACACATGTCCGGGCCATGAGCTTATCTTGCCGAAACGTGCTTGCGCGTCAAGAGCATTGTTTTCCGGCGCCCCAGGGGGGGGCATTGGGCGGCGGCCACTGGACGAGGGGGTTACTCGTTATGCGGAATTTTGATCGTGCTGCCGCCCACGAACTCGCGCAGCACCGCGTCCCCCGGGATAAGGTCGTGGTTTTCCACTGTTTCGCGGCTAAGCCCGGCGACGGATTCCAGCAGGCTGCGGACGTTTTGGTAGCGGATTTGCGCGTCAAGAAAGCCCCGATAATCGGCGAAATCGTCCGGGTGGGGCAGACAACCGCCCGGGCCACACAGGAATGGTTTCAGGGCGGGCAGTTCAAAGGGGAAGCCTCCGTTTACGACATGATCCGCCAGGCCGCTCAAAGGAACGATGCTGAAGAGTTCGCCGGCGCGGACGTAATGCCAATGGAGGATGGTGAGCAGTGGGGAGTGATTGCGGTGCCGGGCATCTCTGAGCGTGCGCCTGAGCATGCGAACATCGGTGAAGCGGCAGATGCGCCCGGTGGAGCCGTCGCCTTCCAGCAGGACATTTTGATTCTCTATATAAACGCGGAATTGCGCGGCCGCATCGATGCCCTCGGTGATGGGAGGATACAAACCGTGCAGGCAGTCCAGCAGGAGGATTTGATCGGGGGCCAACCGGATGGGTTTACTGGCGGTGCGGCGTCCTTCCTTGAAGCTATAGACGGGTTTTTCGATGGCCTTGCCTTCCAGCAACTCTTTTAGCTGCTGGTTGAGCAATTGGATATCCATGGCTTCCGGGGTCTCATAGTTGCGGTCATTGATCCAGTCCGTCGGATGCTCCACGAGCGACCAAAAGTAATCATCCAGGTTAAGCATGAGGAAGCGGAACCCATGCTTTTGCAGGCGTTCGGTGAGCTTGACGGTGGTGGTGGTTTTGCCGGAGGAACTGGGACCGCTGATCCACATCATGCGCAGGGGATCGCCGGCGTTCATGCGGGCGACAACTTTATCGGCGGCTTCGTCCAAAGAATGCTCGTAAACGGCCAGGGATGCTTCCACCAGTTCTTTGGTTTTGCCGCTGCGAACGGTTTCGTTCAGTGTCTCAACGGTGTCGCAACCGTGCTGTTTGTTCCAGGCCAGGGTCTTTTCCATCGCCGCCCTGGGGAAACCATTGCCCGCAAACTTATCCGGGGTGATGGCCCCCTCGCGCAGCCAGTGACGCCCCCAGCGATAGCAGGCATAGGCATCCGCGGTGTTTTGGAAACCATAGCTGCGAAGCGCGTGCAGGACTTCGTCCTGGATCTTTTCAATGGTGGGGGGAAAATTCGCGATCAAGTGGTGTGGGGCGGAGTTGAGGCAAACCACCACAGTATCCGCCAGGAATTCGGCGATTTTTTCATCCGACCCCTGCATGCGATAGATATGGCCGTTAACCTCAGGCAGGCAATCCGTCTTAAATCCGCCGATGGACTGGGCAGCGCGCAAGATGGCGCGCGGGATGCGGTCCGGATCAAATCGAACCAGGGCGCGATTGCGTTTTTGAACTTTGACAATCCGGTTCTCGACTGGCATGGCCATGCATATTACACCCGCGCGCAGAGGACACAATGCCGATCCCCGCCAACATTTCGGGGCTTACGGCAGCCGGACGTGGCAGGAGCCGTGGTTCCGGCCGGGTCAGGGGGGGGTGCGTCACTTGTGAAGCATGCCGATTCGGGATGGATTTGGAGCTCGGGATCGAGGCAGAAATGTGCGTTAACAGTTCAAGCGCCGGCGCCCCGGGATGTTTGAGTTTCACCGGGCTAATGGGAAGCACCCAAAAACACATCCCGGCCCTCAGGCCGCCGCTTGAACAGTCCGCCAGTCCCAGCCGTTGTTTGATGCGCGCCCGGTAGGTTTCGACCGTTCGGAGTTGCAGACCGAGAACCAGAGCTAGGTCTCGGGTGGTCTTGCTTTTTGTCCTGGGGAGGCAACAAGGAAACGATCCGCCGCTTGTTCTCATAGCCAAGTTGCTCCCGGACCAGGGGCAGTTGGTGATCGGCTGGAAACTGCCGGAAGGAATTAAGGCCACCTTCAAGCCCAATCCTACCATGGAAGGACTTGGGGTCGTGCTGAACGGGCAGAAACAGCCCTAATACTCTTTATCGAATACGAGGGTGACGCCTTCGGCATTGACACTCATGCGGCCTCCTTCGATGGCGGCCAGCATGCCATTGCCCGAGAATGAGAGCTGATATTTGCCGCTCGAGTTCTCCCATTCGCCAGCCAGGGTCTGGAGCGCGGGGGCAGGCTGATTTGCGGCGGGGGCCTTCAAGGTGGTGGGCAGATTCTTAATTATGGCCTGCTTTTCGGTCGTGGCAACCATCGTGGTTTTGGCGAAAGCGGAGGTCATCCAGGCCCTTTGGAATTGCATTTCTTTCGACGAAATATTGGGCTTGGCGCGGCGCACCGCGGCCAGGGTGGCGCGCGCGTCAAATTTCCACCGGCCAAGGATTGTCTCAGCCTCGTATTTGGGTGAGCGCCCAGTATCCATGTAGGTGCGGAAATCCGCGAGATTCGGAGTTACCGTATTGCCGATGGTTTTCACCAGGTCAGCATTTTGGATGATGGATTGCAGGCGGGGGTGGCTGAGGATCTCGTTGAGGGTCGCGTGCCGCAGGCGCAGGTTGCTGAATTCTGTGTCGCGGGCAAGATCTTGAAACTCCTGACGCTCGGCAAGGCCAAGGAAGGCGGGGTAATTGCTGACGCGGGCCTCGGCGAGCGGATTGTTGAAAATGACGCCCGAGAGATCGGCCAGTTCATAGAAGACCGGCGGCAGCGGGTCAATGGATCGAGCGACCTTGTTGAAGCCAGTGCTTTCCAGGTCCTTGCCTAGGCGGTTCAGCAGCCTGACCATTTTAGGTTCCTGATCCGAGGTGGCGAGTTGATACGTCCAGTAGCTGAACGGGTAGATTATGAACGCAATGAGCACCAGGTAGGCCGCCCCATTCATCAAACCGAGACAAAGGCCAAGGCGCTGGTTGAGGCGTTCCCATAAAGCCTGGCGGAGGTCGCCGGCCTTGTATTTGTAGTAAACGTCCACCTTTTGATGGACGAAGGCGGCAGCCACTTTAAAAAGCGCCGAGATGATGAGGAACGCAATGAGCGCGGGAAGCGCCCAAATCAGGATGGGGCTCTTGACACCGAAAATTCCCAGCAGCGGCTTGATCACTTTGCCCAGCGGCGCGGCGAGGAGCACGCCCATAAGGATGCCGAAGAAAGAGAACCCAACTCGAATGGCACCCTGCCGAAAGCCCAACGCGGCCAGGGAGGCCAATAGAACCAGAGCCAAAAGCCAAATTGTCATAGCCCAAGAACGATAATTCGGTTTGCTCGAAAAGCACGAAAAAATTTACGCCCGCCCGGCTGGCGCCGAGAACCTCGTCCCTGGCAGGACCAAGATTGTGAACCGATCCGGAGCTTGGATCAGGTTTTGATTTCATCTTGACTTGGAAATGCAAAGCGAGTCCGATACCCGCAACGGCGGGCGGCGCGCGATGGGAAAGCCATTTGCGGGCCGCTCCCCGGTTTGAACTATGCCCAAACCCACAGCTATCGCCATTGGCGCGCATCCAGATGACATCGAGTTCCGCATGGCGGGAACGTTGTTGCTGCTGAAACATGCCGGTTACGAGATTCACTACTTCAATGTGGGGAACGGGAATTGCGGCAGCACGGAAACGGATCGGGCAACCACGGCCAGAATCCGGGCGGCCGAGGCCCGGGCGGCGGCGAGGATCCTGGGAGCTCATCACCATCCAAGCCTGACGAATGATCTCGAAATCGTTTACGATCTTAAGCTGCTCCGCCGGGTGGCGGCGGTCATCCGGGAGGTGAACCCCAGGATTCTGTTGACCCATCCGCCCCAGGATTACATGGAGGACCACACATGCACCTGCCGCCTGGCCGTGACGGCGGCGTTTGCGCGTGGCATGCCGAACTATAGAACGCTGCCCTCCCGGCCGCCCGTCGATGGTGACGTGGCGGTCTATCACTCGATGCCCCACGGCTTCTGTGATCCCTTGCGGGTAAAGGTGGAAGCCGGCGCATTTGTGAATACGGCCGCGGTGCATGAGGCGAAGCGCGAAGCCCTGGCTCAACACCGGAGTCAGCAGGCCTGGCTGGATTCCAGCCAGGGATTCAATTCCTACCTGCAGGCGATGGAGGAGATGTCCACGGGCGTGGGAAGGATGTCGCGCAGGTTCCGGCACGCCGAGGGGTGGCGACGGCATTTGCACTATGGCTATTGCGCGCCGGATGCTGATCCGATGGCAGCGGCCCTTGGAAAAGATTACCTGGTCAACAAGAATTACGAAAAACTATTGAGGAAAGGAATATAGCCATGGCACGAAAAACCAGCTCCATTGCCCCAGATTGGTGGGACTACACCACGCTTAACGAGGATCTCATCCGGGATGCGGCCTCACTGACTCCAGAGAAGATGGCCAGGCTTTCCCGGCCCGGGTTCAAAGTGGTGATGTACGATTCCCTGGGAGAGTTCTTCCTGGCTGAAGCACTCGAATACATCGAGTCGTGGCGGCAATCCACGCCCGACAACCCGGTGGGCATTTGCGGCCCCATCGGCCCCACAGAGCAATTGCCGCTGGTGGCCCGCCTGGTAAATGCGCTTAAGCTGAACCTCAAATCCGCCCACTTTTGGGGCATGGACGAGTGGTGTGTGGACGGGAAGGAAGTCCTGCCCACCCACCCGTTATCCTTCGAGAGGGCGGACCGTGAATTGTGTTTCAATCGGATCAGCAAAGAATTGGCCATGCCGGATCGGAACCTGCATTTCCCGAAAGCGGATACGGCGGATTATCGCAAGAGTTGGGATTCGGGCGTGCGTTGCGCGGTCATGCAGGGCGGCCAGGGTGACGTGAAGCATTGGGCATTCAACGATCCGCCGCGCCGCAAAGGAAAACACCAGGTTGAGCCGCCTTCGCCCCTGGAATATCGCAAACTGTCAACGCGGATCGTGGATTTGCACCCGCTGACCATCGCGCAAAACGCGCGCACTTCCGGCGGGGGCAACATATCATTGGTTCCAACTCAGGCGATCTCAGTCGGCCCGGTGGAAACCTGGAAAGCGGAGAAGGTTTCGATCTGGCAGGCGGGCATGCATGACAACCCGTTCGGCCAGCGATTAACGTGCTTGATGATCGCCAAGGGCATGGCCGATTCCGCCGTGCCAATGTCGTTGCTGGCGGACCACCCCAACGTGCAGTTCAATTACTTCAGGCCGGGGTTGGGCACCTGTGATATCGAAATGCACTGAATCCCGGCCCAATCTGCGGCATCCACTTGCCAATCGCCAGGTCCTCCTGAAGAATGCGTTCATGCATCGGTTTTACATCGCACCCGGCTCGTTTCACGCGGGGAAACTGGAATTAACCGGCAATGAAGCTCATCACGCTGCGCGCGTCCTGCGCGTGCGGGTGGGGGAGATCGTGCAGGTGCTCGACGGCGCGGGAACCGAGTTTGCATGCGAAGTCGCCGGCATTCATCGGGACACGGTTTCCCTGGATATCAAGGATAGCAGAAAAGCCCCGCCAATCGCGTGCGAGGTGACCCTTTTGCAGGCCATTCCCAAAGGCAAAATAATCGAGTCGATCATTCAAAAAGCCACTGAGTTGGGCGCGCACAGAATTGTTCCGCTCTTGAGTGAGCGAGTCTTGACGCACCTGGACAGCGAAAGCGGACACAGCAAGGCGGAAAAGTGGCAGCACACCGCCATCGAGGCGGTCAAACAATGTGGAGCGCCCTGGCTGCCGCGGGTGGAAGAACCGGTTGCGCTCGAAGAGTTCATTCGCCGCCGACCGGTCTTTGACATGTCATTGGTGGCTTCGCTGCGGCCTGGAAGCCGTCCGCCGCGACATTTCTTTTCCGGGTGGGAGGCCAGGCACGGACGGATGCCAAAGTCGGTTTGCCTTTGGATTGGGCCGGAAGGTGACTTTAGTCCACGAGAATATGATGCGATTGAGGCGTCCGGGGCGCTGCCTGTTTCGCTTGGCTCGCTGGTCTTAAGGGTGGAAACCGCGGCGATTTACTGTTTGTCGGTTATTCATCATGAGTTGCACGCGGGCAAGCAGGCTTAGACGATGTTTATTGCGAAAAGCCCTCAAGTTATTGTTGGATCGGGATGGGATGATTGATAGCCTGCGGTCGGGTTGGTTTGCCCCGAAGTCGTTTTGGGCATCGATTCAGCCATTGATCATTCTTGACGCTCACGCATGAAGGTTAACGCCCAGGCGTTCTTTAACTTTTGCTCGGCCCATGTGCCACTGCTCCGGCAGTTGTCCGTGCGGACGGGAGAGCTTTCCGAAGCCGAGGTGCTGTCAGTCATTCGCGAGCACGCCTTGTTGCAGGAGGAGTTGGCTGAAACCACGTGGCGCCGGCTCCGGGAACTGCAAATTCTGGTGCTATCGGAACCAGGAGGCTCGGTTTACCTGTTGGCGGAGCCGGTTTGCCGGCTGTTGACTTACCTTTTCGATGAAGCGAACCCCGCGACGCCTGAGATGGTGCGGGGTTATATCAGTTCGCTGGAGGTTCTGGGCCGGAAGCTGACCACGGCCATCGAGACGGATGATATTACCTTCGTTGGCCTGGCTTTCAACGAGATCAACACCTCCCTGCGGCGGATCCACGCTGATCTTGAAGAGACGCAGCGGGCCGTCCAGAACGAGGTGGCGGCGTTCAAGGTCAACCGCCAGCAATTCTCGGTCCGGGAACGGTATGGCCGCATCGTCTATTGGATGCAGCGATTCGTTGAGCCGATGGTGGAGATCGTGCGTCCCGATGGTCCCATGGCCGGTTCTTTTGAAGAGACCGAGCGGTTGCTCAGACTGGCGCGAGAGCAATCTTTGTTCAACGACCATCCCGCTCTCGAACGGAACCTGAGGTATTTGCGTGTGGTGCGACAGCATGCACTGCGAGTGTTCCAGGAGTGCCGGAAGGAACTGCAGCCGCTCTATGAATCGTTGCGGCGGTCCAGTTTCATTGCCGTTGGCGCGGCGGCGGCGCTGGAGAGCCTGCAGCGCGAGGGCCTGGCCAATTGGGGAATTAAACCGATCATTGGCATCAGCCAGATGCGCGTCCAGGACGTGCCGGGCGATGCTGCCATCACCTTGGCTTTGCGGCGCGTGATCGAGCATCCCCCGGAAGCCGCACCCATAATCAGGCTGGATGAAGGCGAGGAGACGCCGGCAGCCCTGGTACACCGGTTGTGGCTGGACCAGCTTCCCGTGGAAATCGGGCAGGCGTTGCCGGTGGCTGATGCGCTTGAATGGCTGACCGTCCACTATCCGGCGAAGTCCACCGCTGAGATGCTCGGCGGTTTCGGCAGCGTTATTTTTCATGACGAATTCCGCGCGACGTTTACCGATGAACCGGCGCGGCAGTATCGGACCCGGGATGGCACGGTGTGCGGGCATCCGCTCCGGTTGGAGCAGGATTATGAGTAATCATGGCGAGGGCCGCGGGCGCGACAAAAATCAATTATCATGAACGAGCTTCCTTATTTGCGGGAGATTTTCGAACAACTCACCCGGGGCGCTCACCTCGGACCGGATGATGAACCGTGGTTTTCGGCGCTGAGCGGCGCTTACGAGCGCTACGCCGAGTATTACCGGCCGCTGGGTTTCGAGTTGGTGCGTCATAAACGGGAGTTTTTCTATTTTGATCCTAAGGAGCCTGAGAAGATTCACGACACTCTCCCGCGGATCGCCGTCTTTGCGTATATCATGGTTGACCATGCGGCGAACCGTGGACAGCCCATCGAGGAATACCTCCTGGGCGGGAATTTTCTGGCGAGCAACCTCCCGCATTTCACCCTGGAGCGTTATGCGGCCATGCTCAGGCAGGTGGATGTGCATGAGGCGTCCGAACTGAAGCGGGTGCTGGATCACATGGAACGGCTGGGCTGGTTGAAGTGGACCGGGCCCGACGAGTTCCGCTTCCTGCGGCCCTTCCACCGGGTGTTTGATAAATGTCTGGAGCTGGCGGAGGCGAATCTGGAAACGGCGGGAACGAGCGCGGCGCCCGGGAACGGCGACAGTATAACCCAACCGAAATGATATGTTGAACGGTCCTTTGAAAATCATCCTGATTCGCGCCGGGCGCTACGATTACGCGGAGGTTGAACTGTCGGGTTCGGTTCAAATGGTCGGGCCGAACAACACCGGCAAGACCACCCTGATCAACACGCTCCAGTTCCTGTATGTGGATGATCTGCGCACCATGGATTTCGGGTCCTACAGCCTGGAGCAGACGCTGGGTTACTATTTTCCGAACCAATACAGCTATGTGCTGTTCGAGTGTCAGGGGGTGCGCGGGAAGTGCGTGATCGGCTGGCGCGGACAGAGCAGGGCCGCCGGCGGCGATCCAGAAAGGTTTTGCTACATCGGCGGGTATGATCCGGCTGATTTTCTAGCTGCGGATCAGCAGGTGCGGGAACCCCGCGACGTTGCGGCCCGGTTATCGATAAAAGAGTTTCGGCTGATCCGCTCAGCTCAGGAGCATCGGGAAATGCTGCTGCCGCCCGAGGGGGGCGACGGCAAAGGGTTGGGCATCGTTTCTTTGCGTGATAACGGACGCTTCCGGCGTTTCCGGGAGTCACTGAAAGATTTGCTCAGCCTGAGCAGCATCACCCAGGAACAAATGCGCGAGCGGTTGCTGACCCTGGCCGATGTGCGCACGGACGTGGCCGCTCTGGATGTGCGCAAGCTATTTGGCGAGGATTACGATCTCATCCGGCGGCGGCGCGACGCGCTGGCCCGGTTCAAGAAGCATGAACCGCAGGTCCGGCAACTGGTGGACCGTAGCGCTGAGCTTGAATCAGTTCGCAGTGGATTGGTGTCGCGGTGGAGCGATCTGCGGCAGCGGCGGCAGCAATTTGAGCAGGAGCACAACGAAAGAATTGCGGGGCTGGAGACGACCGTTGCGTCCCAAACCACCGAACTGCAGGCGCTAACGGCCGAGTTGGAGGACCGCAATCGGGAGCGGGACGCGGGGCTTTCCGAGAGCGGCGCGTTGCAGGGCCGGCTGGCGGAATTGGACAAACTGGCGGACGCCTTTGCGGACTTCGAACCCGAATTGGCGCGGGGGGCCGAACAGAATGCAAAAAACGAGGAGCTGCGGCTCAAAAACCTCCTGGCCCAGGCGCATACCGAATCACAGGAAAAGGTTCGTCAAAAGATTGCTTCGTTTTCCGACCTTGTCCGGCACAAGGAGCAGGTGATAGAGAATTTCGACCGACTGGTGGTCACCGCGTTGCGAAGGGATTTCTCGGATGACGAACTGAATCGCGCGTTTGGGGTGCTGAGTTTCGACCTGCTGGAGCTGCCCCTGGGGCCTGAGGGGGTGACTCTCAGCAACGAGGGAGAGGTGCTGGCGACCATTCGGGAAATCGCCGGCCGGGTGCGGGATGGCCGTTATTCTGATCCCTCAGCCACGGTGGTCTTGCGCGCCGGACGCCGCTCGTTGAGCGAACTGGCCGATGTGCCCATGGTCCGCGAGCGGTTGGATGAAGATCGGGCAAGCCTGCGCCAGTGGGAGGGGACGCTGCAGGCCATCCTGGAGCGGGAGCGGTTGGCCGGCGATTTGAAGCGCCAGCAGGGGATCCTGGCGGACGTACAGAAGCAGCTCGTGCTGTATGATTCCTACCAGCAGCAGCGGGCCGAGGAGCCCCGGCTGCGCCGCGATTTGCAGGTGCTCGAAAACCGCATCAAATCGGCGCGGTCCGCGATTGCCAACCTCGAGGAGAAACGCGAACAGGCCAGGCGCAAACGGCAGGAGGCAGAGCAGCAGCGAGCGCAGGCACAGAGCGCCTACGCCGAATTGATGGTGCGGTTTGACCAGTGTAATTTTCCGGCCTTCAGCGCCCCGCCCGCAGTGCTCACCGACCCGCCCGCAGATCTGAACCAGGCGATCGCGGTTTACCTGAAGTTCCAGGAGAAGGAACGCCGGCTCAATGAGGAGATCAGCACCGCACTGCGTCTGGTGGCTGGACTCGTGGGGGAGGAATTCAGCGGCGCGGATGATGCCGAAACCGTGAGGAACCTCCGCGGAGAGTTGGAGGCTTTGCCCATCAAGGGCGAAGCTCTTGAACGGGATTGGAACGCCCTTATTCAAGGTCTGCGAGGACTGTTTGCGGGGGTTTTGAAGGAGTTGGACGCCGTGCGATTGGCGGCCGCAGACCTGAATCGACAATTTGGAAAGATACAAGTTTCGAACCTCCAGGCCATCAAGTTGGAGGTGCTGGAGGCGGGCGACCTGGTGAGTTGGATACGCAAGTTGGTGGATATCCAGCAGCCGGGGCTTTTTGACGAAGATACCAAGCTCGATCAAACCCTGCGCAATTTCCGGCAGAAGCTCGAGGGCAGCCCGTTGATTTCCTACGCGCAACTCTTCTCGCTGCAGTTCACGGTGGTGGGCCAGGATGGCGTGGCTCACCACTACCAGGATTTCCGGCAGATCGAATCACACGGCACCACCATTGCCATCAAGGTGCTTTTCAACCTGCTGGTGCTCCGGCGCTATTTGCGGGAAGAGCAATGTGTGGTCCCGTTCTTTCTGGATGAAATTCAGGCGCTGGACCCGGCCAACCGCGCCGCTGTGTTGTCCACCTCCCGCAAGCTTGGTTTCCTGGCGATCACGGCATCCCCGGAGCCGATTACCGAGGTGGAGAGCCTCTACTTCCTCCAGCCCAGGCAAGGCCGGATTATCCTGCGGCAGAAACACCGGGTGGGAATTGCACTGGCGGTATCGCCGGCATGAGTGGACGGGAAAACATCCTGGCACGAATCGACGAGCTTCTCGAGCAGGGCAGCCTCGCCCAATCAATGTGCAGCGCGGCTTTGACCGCCGCGCTCCGGCCATTGGTGGAAGCCGGGGTCATCGTGTCCGAACGGGCGGGCGCGGGCCGGCGTCTGGTGGTGAGAAATCTCTCCGCCCTGATGGATTTCAAGCGCCGCGAGTTTCCGGACACCATGACGGCCGGTCTCGGTGCCCGGGTGTCAGGCGTGGGCCGTTTTCGTGATTCCAAATCATTGGCGGGTGACACGCCAGAGATTGTCTCAGTGCGGGCCTGGAATGACGCGGCTATGACGGTGAATGGTGCTCCTGTGGGAACCGCGGAGGCAACCGCGCGGTATGGAGTCTTTTCATTCCTCCTGGATGGGCACCAAAAGTATGCGTTGCGCGGGGTTTGCGCATTGGTTGAGAACCCGGCTGTTTTCATGCATTTTGAACACCTCGGGCTCCGAGTGGATCTGGTGATTTACGGTCACGGGCGGCTCTCCACCCGCGTGCTGAATTGGCTGGGCCGGGCAGGGGAAAGCCACTCGGTCCTGCACTTGCCGGATTACGATCCCGCCGGCTTGAGCGAGCACTTGCGGCTGCGCGGCGTTCTGGGGAACCGTGCGCGGCTGCACTTGCCTGTGGACCTGGCAGACCGGTTCGAGCGGTTTTCAAACCGCGGGTTGCTGTACAAGGGAAACAGCCAGGCTATGCTGGCCCAGTTGCGGCGCTCGGAGCTTCCCGAGGTGCGAAGGGTCGTGAAGTTGATCGATCAACATAACGCCGGCCTGGAACAGGAAGCCTTGCTGCTCGCCTTCACTCCTTGAGCCGGTCCAAGGCCGCTTGCACCTGCTCGCGTTTGGCTTTCCAATCGGCCAGCCGCTTCTGGTGTTCCTGAAGAACGTTGGGGGGCGCCTTTTGGGTAAAGCTTGGGTTGTTCAGCCGCTGTTCGGCCTTGATGATTTCCGCTTCGATTTTCTCGGCCTCTTTCCCCAGGCGGACTTTCTCCGCGGCGGTATCAACCAGCCCGCTCAGCGGCAAATACAGCTCACCAAGGGACGAATGGACCACGGGCGTCCCTTTTTCGGGTTGATACTCAGGCTGGAGTTCCAGCGCTTCCGCGTTGAGCAGGAGTTTGATGACTTCGGCTTCCTGTGCCGACAACCCGCCGGAGGGCTTGAGGATGTATTTAACCTTCTTGGCGGCGGGGATGTTGCCCTCCCGGCGCAGGTTGCGGCCTTGCGAAACCAACTCATACCGGGCATCCACAGCGGCGGCGACGGTTTCCTGCAACCCGTAATGGTGGATGAAATCCTCGTCCAAAGCCTTGGGCCATGGTGCGAAGATAATCGTTTTGCCGCCCTGGCTGGCGGGCATATCCGCGCTATATCCCATGCCGTGCCAGAGTTCCTCCGTGATGAACGGCAGGAAGGGGTGAAATAGCCGCACGGCGTGCGACAAAACAAAATCGATGACCGCCAGCGTGCTGGCTTTTTGGGCTTCGTCAGTTCCGTGCAGCACGGCTTTGCTGGCCTCTACATACCAATCACAGTATTCGTTCCAGAAAAAGCGGTAAAGGGTCTGGCTGGCTTCGTTGAAGCGGTAATCCGCAAAGGCCTGGGTAATCTCGTGGATTGCCCGGTCAAGCTTCAGCAGAACCCATTTGTCGTCGCTGGTCAAACGCTTGGGATCGATCTCGGCCTGGACTTCACCGCCATGCATCTGCCGGAACCGGCACGCGTTCCAAAGCTTGTTGCAGAAGTTGCGTCCCAGCTCGACATCCTTCTCGTCGAATAGCACGTCCTGGCCCAGCGGTGCGCTGCGCATGGTGCCGAAGCGCAAGGCGTCTGCGCCGTATTTGGCAATGAGTTCCAGCGGGTCGGGCGAATTGCCGAGACTTTTGCTCATCTTGCGCCCCTGCTTGTCGCGGATAATGCCGGTGAAATACACGTTCCGGAAGGGAAGGTCGCCCAGGTATTCGTGACCGGCCATGATCATGCGCGCGACCCAGAAGAAAATAATGTCTGGTCCGGTCACCAGGTCCGTGGTCGGGTAGAATTTCTTGAGCGTGTCAGTCTGGTCCGGCCAGCCCATGGTGGCGAAAGGCCACAGCCAGGAGCTGAACCAGGTGTCGAGCACGTCGGGGTCCTGTTCCCATCCCGGACCGGGCGACTCAATCTGGCAGCTCACTTCGGGTGGCTCGCCATTGGCCGATTTCCTGTACCAGACCGGGATGCGATGCCCCCACCAGAGCTGGCGGCTGATGCACCAGTCGCGGAGGTTGCCCATCCAGTGACTGTAAGTCTTGCTCCAACGTTCCGGGTGAAAGGCGATGCGGCCTTCTTCGACCGCGCGGATGGACGGCTCCACGGCGGGATATTTCAAAAACCATTGTTCGCTCAGGAAGGGCTCGATGGGCACCCCGCTGCGCTGGCTGTAGCCGACGTTATGCACGTAATCTTCCGTTTTGAGCAGCAAGCCTGCAGCGGTCAGTTTTTCAACCGCAAGCTTGCGGGCATCCGCGCGATCCAAGCCGGAGAACTCCGCGCCGGCTGCGGGCGTCATGGCGCCATCGGCGCCGATGACCACGGTGAGGGGCAGGCCATGCCGCTGGCCCATCTGATAATCGTTTGGATCGTGAGCCGGCGTGACTTTGACGCAGCCGGTGCCGAACTTGGGATCCACGAAGGAATCGGCGATAATGGGAATCGCCTTGTTTTGGAGTGGCAGCAGGCATTTGCGTCCCACGATGGGGGTGTAACGCGGGTCTTCGGGGTTTACGGCCACGGCTTCGTCGCCCAGCATGGTCTCAGGCCGGGTGGTTGCCACGACCAGGAATTCATCCGCGCTGGGTTTTCCGTCCTGGTCGAGCAGGGGATACTTGATATGCCAGAGGTGCCCATTGCGCTCGGTCATCTCCACTTCCTCATCGGAAAGGGCTGTGCGCGCGGCGGGATCCCAGTTAACCATGCGCTTGCCGCGGTAGATCAGGCCCTTATTATAGAGATCGACGAACACGCGCTGGACGCCCTTGGAGTAGGCCGGGTCCATCGTGAACCGCTCGCGCGACCAATCGCAGGAGCAGCCCAGTTTCTTAAGCTGCTGAATGATGATCCCGCCGTGCTTTTCCTTCCAGGCCCAGACATGCTCCAGAAATTTTTCGCGGCCGAGGTCGTCCCGGTATCTCATCAGCCCTTGTTTGCGCAGGGTTTTCTCCACCACCGCCTGGGTGGCGATGCCGGCGTGGTCAGTCCCGGGCAGCCACAGCACTTCCTTGCCTTCCATTCGGGCTTTGCGGCACAGGAGATCCTGAATGGTATTATTGAGCACATGCCCCATGTGCAGCATGCCGGTCACGTTCGGTGGCGGAATGACAATTGAGTAGGCGGGTTTGGGCGATTTCGGGTCGGCTGCAAAGCAATTCTCTTTGAGCCAGAAACCGTACCATTTTTCTTCAACCGCTTGCGGTTCGTATGCTTTGGGTATCTCAGCCATAGGGTAATGCTGCGCGCAGCAAAGTTTTTGTGGTGGTGCGCCGCCGCGCAACGCGCGGCACGCCAGCAGCCAGGGTGGTTAACGTTTGATCAGGCGGTACTCCAGTGAATCCGAGAGCGCCTGCAGGCTGGCTTCAATAATATTGTCGTGGACGCCCACGGTGCCCCATTCCCGCTTGCCATCGGTGGATTGAATAAGCACGCGGGTGCGGGCTCCGGTGCCGGCCACCGAATTGAGAATACGGACTTTGTAGTCCGCCAGCACGACTTTTCGGAGCTGCGGAAAGAATTTCACCAGGGCCGCGCGCAGGGCCTGGTCCAGCGCGTTCACCGGGCCGTCACCTTCCGCGATGGTATGTTCAGAGACCCCGCCCACGCTCACCTTCACGCTCGCCTGGCAGACAAAGGTGCTCCGGTCACGCCGGATCGAAACATGGTATCCTTCGATGCTGAACGGCGATTCCTGGTGCTTAAGAACCTTGCGGATCATGAGCGCCAGCGACGCCTCCGCCGCCTCAAATTCGTAGCCCTCGTGTTCGAGGACTTTGATCCGGTTTAAGATCTCCTTTAGTTCCGGCGTGTCGTTGGCGATTTTGATGCCCAACTCCTGGGCCTTCATTACAATATTGCTGCGCCCGGCCAGATCACTCACCAATATGCGCCGGGTATTGCCAACTCGCGCCGGATCGACGTGCTCATAAGTCGAGACGAGCTTCTGGACGGCATTGACATGCGTTCCTCCCTTGTGGGCAAAAGCCGCTTCTCCCACCCAGGGTTGGCGCGGGTCATGGCGGATGTTGGCGATCTCATCCACATACTGCGAAAGTTCCTTAAGCTTGGGCAGGGATGATTCTGGCAGGGAACGCTTTTTCAGCTTCAGCGCGACCACCGGGATGACGCTCGTCAGGTTGCAGTTGCCAGTGCGTTCACCATAGCCGTTGATGGTGCCCTGCACGTGCGTGGCGCCGGCTTCCAGGGCCGCAATGGCGTTGCCCAGACCCATGCCGATGTCGTTGTGTGTATGGATGCCAATTCGCGCATTGAGCCGCCCGCGGGCGATGGTGGTGATCTTTTGGATCTCGGATGGCATCGTGCCCCCGTTCGTGTCACAAAGAACGATGATGTCCGCACCGGCTTTTTCCGCGGCCATCCATGTGGCGATGGCGTATTCAGGGTCGTCCTTGAAGCCGTCAAAACCATGCTCCGCGTCATAGATCGCCATCCGGCCATGGTCCTTGAGGTACTTGATCGTGTCTCCGATCATTCCAAGGTTTTCATCGGGCGTCGCGCGCAATACCTCTTTGACATGCATCAGCCAGGTCTTGCCATACACCGTCACGACCGGGGTTTCAGATTCCAGCAACAAACGCACCTGGTCATCGTCTTCCACCGCCACCCCTTTGCGGCGCGTGGAGCCAAAGGCCGCCAGCCGCGCCCGTTTGAATTTGCGCCGACGCGCTTCCGCGAAAAACTCAATGTCCTTCGGATTGGAGCCTGGCCAGCCACCTTCGATGTAATGAATCCCGAAAGCATCCAGCTTCTCCGCAATGCGCAGCTTGTCGATCACAGAAAAGTTGATTCCCTCGCCCTGGCTGCCGTCGCGCAGGGTTGTATCGTATATTTCTATTTCGGGTTTCATGGTTCGCCTAAAAACGGAACCTGAATATCTACGAAAATACCCACCTAATGCAAAGCCGAATGTAAAGGCCCCCTGCGGCACATTGAGAGGCGGGCGGCGCGGCAAAGCGTTGAAAGGGATGAAAGGGGCATCAAAACCCAAAAAACTTATTCACAATCAGGACCATGGAACTGGGATTCCAACGAGGTTCCAGCGAGACGGAAAATGGGCGGCCAGGATGTGTAATAGTCACAAGTTACTGTTGTGTAATGAAATGGGCGTTGGATGAGTCAATGAAGTACCCAGGTCGGTCGTGAAATCCATTAGTAGTGCTGCCGTGTTTCAAGGCCACGATATGTTGTGGTTTTTCACTTTACTAAGTTTTACCCGTTTGCTTGAGTGGGTTCGCCATGTATCTGAAGAGTTTAACGGTGCTGGGGTTCAAATCGTTTGCCGATAAAACGACGCTGAGTTTTCAGCCGGGCGTGACCGCCATCGTGGGCCCCAATGGGTGTGGCAAGTCCAATGTGTCGGACGCTATCCGTTGGGTGCTCGGGGAACAATCGGCCAAAGCGCTGCGTGGCGGCGAGATGGCCGACGTAATCTTCAACGGCACTGATGGGCGGAAACCTGTGGGCATGGCTGAGGTGTCCCTGAGCATTGGCGGGGTCGATGAGGAGCACCTCAGGGCGGCGGGGGTGGAGATCGCTTACAACGAAGTGACGGTTACGAGGCGGGTATTCCGGGATGGCGGGAGCGAATATTTCATCAACAAAACGGCGTGCCGTCTGCGGGATATCCAACAGCTATTCATGGGCACGGGCATTGGGCGGACCAGCTACAGCATCATGGCGCAGGGCAACATCACCCAGATTCTCTCCAGCAAGCCGGAAGACCGGCGGATGATCTTTGAGGAAGCCGCCGGGATCACCAAATACAAAGCGCAGAAGAAAGAATCGTTGCGCAAGCTGGAATACACCGAGCAAAACCTGCTGCGAGTGGCGGATCTGGTGCGTGAAGTCAAGCGTCAGATTGGTTCGTTGCAGCGGCAGGCAGGCAAAGCCCGTCGATACAAACAAATCTCCCAGGAACTGCAACATCTCGACACCCAATTCGCCCGGCACCGGTTCGATGTCCTTCAGGCGGAGATCAGAGAGCGCGAGACCACGACGGAGAAGCTCCGGGGTGAAATCGAAGAGAGTTCGGCCGAGGTGATGCGTGGTGAAGACGAGATTTCGGAGTTGCGCCAGCGGTTATCCGAGCTGGAGCACTCCATCGCGGGCATGCAGCAGCGCGGTTTGGAGCTGAAGGGTGAAGTGGACCGGCACGAAAGCCGCATTCATTTTAACCAGGAGCGGGTGAGGGAGGTCTCAGCCCAGGATGAAAAAGCTCTCAGCGACATAGCGCAAGCCGAGGAACGCATCCAGATCGCCCGGCAGGAGCTGACAGGCATCCAGGAGAAGTTGCAGGCGTCCGAGGCCAGCCTGGCGGGATTCCGCGAGGCCGTGGAGCAGAAACAACAAGCGTTGCTGGGGATCGAGGAAGAGTTGCGCCGTTCGTCGGAGGCGCTCCGGCAGGCACAATCCAGCGCGTTCTCCGCGGCGCAGGATTTGAACCGCGCCCGGAACGAAGTCGTGGCTCTGGACCTTCAGAAACAGGGCAATGCGATCCGCCTGGAGAAGCTTTCTGCGGAAAAGATTCAACTGGAGGAAGAGCGCGTCCGGTTAGAGGCCCGGTTGGCGGAATTTGCGCTGGATGTGGAGAGCCAGAAGCTCAATGTGCAAGTGCAACGAGGCACGGTTGAGGAACGCCAGCAGCGGTTGCGGGAAATCCATGAGGAGTTAAACCGCGCTGGCCAGGAACAGGACGTGGTTTTGCGCCAGCAGGCTGAAAAACGGTCCCGCTTGAACGTGCTTGAGCAGTTGGAGGCCGGGCACGAGGGCTTCAGCGCGGGTTCCGTTGCCGCGCTGAAACAGTCCCAGGGGGTGCTCGGGTCGCTGGCCGATAAAATCCGCGTTCCAGACCAGTTTATTGCAGCTATTGAGGCGGCTTTGGGCCATCATCTGCAACTCGTTCTCACCGAGCAAGCACAGGACGCCCGGACCATTCTCAATGATCTGCAGGCCAACCGCAAAGGCCGCGCCAGCATCGCGCCGATGCAATTCGTGGGCGCTCAAGACCCTGCCGAAGAAACGGAAAATTGGACTGCGCCTGAGTTGAACGGCAAGCCGCTGGAGGCTATGGCAGCGGTCCAGTGTGACCCGGCGGTTCGCCCGCTTATTCGCAGGCTCCTGGGGCAGACCCGGCTGGTGCAAGATTTGGATGCGGCCACCGTGGCCTGGGGCGGGGCAGGCGGCGCGCATGATTTCGTCACG
>JBBQYD010000036.1:0-19548 GCA_038209025.1 Verrucomicrobiota bacterium
AGCTTGAGCACGGGATTGGTTGCGCCTGCGTTGAAATCACCCGCCAGGATTTGGGGAAAGTCCGCCGCATAAACCGCCGCTTCGGCCAGAACCATTTTCATTTGCTCTTCACGTGCCCGCTGGCTCTCATGATCAAGGTGCAGGCTCAGAACGCGGAGTTGTCGCCGCGCAGCGCGGTCGCGCAGACGCACCCAATTGACGTGCCGGGCGCGGGCTGAACCCCAGGAGAGTGTGCCCGGCAGGTGCGGTGTTTCCGAAAGCCAGAAACCGCCCGCGGAGACGAATTCGTAGCGGTCCCTGGCATAAAGGATAGGGTTCTTGGCAATGCCCTGGTAATCACCGCTCCGGGAGTCCATTTCCGGGCCGGCAAAACCGAAACTCCCGAACGTTGGAAACGCGCGCTCCAAGTCTTCCATCTGCGCACGCAATACTTCTTGCAGACACACCAGGTCGGGCTTTTGCGCGCGGATCACCTCGATGCAGAGATCGCGGCGGGTATTCCAGCCGTTGCCGGCGGCCTCGTCTTCGGGCAAGGCAACGCGGATATTGCAGGTGAGAACCCGGTGGGTGCTGGAGCTCGGTTGGGCAGGAGCGTCGGCGCCGAAGGCGGTGCGGCCCAGCGCGGAGAGCGAGGCGGCCAGCCCAACATTTTTGAGAAAGGTTCGTCGTTTCATCTGTTACAGGCAATGAGTTACCCCGATCGTTCATGGGAGTAAAACATTTTTCGCTAAGATTTAGGTCCAAGGCCTTTAGTTGCCGGGCTGTCCGGAGCATGGCTTCAAGCCGTTTCCCGACGCTGACCCACCTTTTGGCACGTCGGCGCATCGCAAGGGTTTTGAACTGAGGTGGGACGCATTATTCTGAGTTCGTCACCGGGGGAGGGATGCCTTATGATTTCCCCATGCGAATGCGTGGCTTGGTTCTCCTGGTGTGCGTGCTCATGATGGGCCTGCGCTCGGCGGGCGCGGTGGATGTGGTGGACACCAATTCACCGGTCCAGCTCCTCACCGCCTCGATCAAACGCCTTGTCAGCTTATTGGACCCGCAAACCAACCAGCCGGCGCAGGTGTTCACCACGACCCTGAAATTGGTCCGCGCTGAGGGACTGCCTGAGCTATTGACGGGTCGGGAGCTGAAGATCGCGCTCCAGAGTCCCGGACTGCTGAAGCTTGATGCGGGCGACTTCCTGTTGGGGAGGAACCACCAGGAGTTGTGGCTATTTTCTTCCAGGAAGCACTTCGGTGTGCTTGGCAAGACGAACGTCCCGCCGTTCTCCGGATCGCCAATTCGGGAGGAAAAGCCGCTGGGTCCGCTGGAACTGCCGTTCCCCGCGGAACAACTCCTGGTCCTGCCGGTGCTTTCTGATATCGAAATGCTGCCGGGAGAACCGGTCAACGCCGAACCCTGCCGCGTTCTCAAAGCGATGCCAAAACCAGAAGCTGCGTCGCTGTTCCGCCTGCCCCAATTGACTCTGCAAGTTTGGATTCGCGAGTCGGACTTCATGCCGCTTCGCATTGATTACCGGCAAACCGGTGGCATGTCGTTCCGGATTGAACTGATCCGACCGCAACTGTCTCCGGCTTTTCCAGCGGACTTCTGGCAGCTCACACCGCGGAGTGATGATACCGTTCAGACTGTCGCCCACTCCCACCTCACCCGTTTTGTGGACGTCGCGCTGCGTTCGCAATTCAACTCGAAACCCGGCTCTGACGCTCCGCGGGAGAACCGCATGGTGGCCACCGAAGGGGCCGGCCGCCTCGAGTGGAGGAACGGCGCTCGCATCCTGTTTCTGAGAGGGTCCCCGGAAGAAATGGGGCGCCAGCATGGAGCCTTGCTACGAACACAAACCATGGCCCTTGTCGAACGTGTTCTTTACGGGGTCGGCGTGGGCAGCTCTTTTGAAAAGGGGAGCTGGTTCTTTGACGAAATGGAAGCCGCTCTCCAGCGCCTTTCGCCGCACATAGACCGCCGGTATTTCCAGGAGATGGACGCGCTGTCGGCGGCGGCCGGACTGGATGCGCGAGAGGTCCGCCTCGCGAATTTGTTCCCGGAGCTGTTTCATTGCAGCTGGTTCGCGGTATGGGGAAAGGCGACCCAGTCCGGCAGGCTCTACCACGGCCGGGTGCTGGACTATTTGCGCGGTGTGGGACTGGAGCCAAATGCCACGGTGATCGTGATGCGTCCCGCCTACGGCAATGCCTGGGTGAACCTCGGCTACGCCGGGTTCGTCGGCTCCGTGACGGCCATGAACGAGAAAGGCATCTCGCTGGGCGAAATGGGCGGACGCGGCGAAGGGAATTGGGACGGCAAACCGATGTCGTTGCTGGTGCGCGAGGTTATGGAAAAGGCGAACACATTGGAGCAAGCCCTGGAGATCATGAGAAGAGGACCGCGCACTTGTGAATATTACTACGTGATCTCGGACGGAAAGGCAAAGAAGGCGGTGGCCATCGGCGCGAGTCCCACCCGGTTTGACACCGTTTGGGCCGGCCAAACGCACCCCCAATTGCCACACGCGATCGATGATGCGGTGGTGCTGTCGGCCGGTGATCGCTATGAGGAACTGGTGCGGCGGGTTCGCTCCGGCTATGGCAAACTGGATTCCACCAGCGCCTGGAATCTGATGAAACGCCCGGTCAGCATGACCTCGAACATCCAATGTGCGCTCTTCGATCCGGAATCGTTGGATTTCTGGGTCGCAAACGCGAACCCCAGGAGTGTGGCGGCTGACGCTGGGATAATCCACCTGAACCTGGGGGAACTCCTGAAGGAATGAGTTAGTTCGTTCTTTTGACCGCGAAGAAGCGTTTCCAAAGTGAGTGCAACCGCACGCGGAGCAGGAACAACTTCTTTCGCCAGCCCCGGTGGATGGCCGGTTTCCTTTTCAGGCCCTCACGTTCAGCCGTCTGGACCGCTTTCCGGCAGTAACTCGCTTCTTCCGCGAAGCGCGCCTTTAATTCCGGGTGATCCTCAAGCAACTTTGCCAACAATTGCGACGCGCGAGGGTCGCTGGCGTTAGCCCGGGTGCCGTTAATGAAGGCCTCCGCCGCCTCCGTCAGCCGGCCCTGCGCACGCAATGCCAGGCCCAGATTCTTGTGAGCATTGGGCCGTCCGGAATCAATGCGAATAGCCTGGCGGCAGTACCGTTCGGCATCCTCGAAGCGCCCCAGGGCCGCGAAACAAAAACCGAGGTTGTTGTGAATCAAATACCAGGTCGCATCGCTTGCCGGTTCGCAGGCGAGCGCCTCTTTGTAGTGCCTTAGCGCTGCGCGAAAATCACCCGACTGCTCCCGCACCTGGCCCATCGTCAATAAGCATGAGGCGCGACCCTCTACGTCGTTCACCAGTTTCAACAGCTTTTGCAGATAGGCCATCGCCGCCTCATGACGCTGCTCGCCTTTGTAGAATTGCGCCAACTCCCACAGGGCCTGGCAGGGAGACCCCCGCTCGTCGCGGAGCTTCCGCAGCAGAACCTTCTCGACCTCCTCCGGAGAAAGTTCCACCACTCCCCCCGCAGGGGGACGCGGCAACGAAAATCTGAATTCCCACAAGGCAGCCATCCACTGCTATTCTACACGCCTGTCAAGGGGGGGGCGGGGCCGCGTGGCTGCCAGGATTAACGGCCACCTTGCTCCAGGCGCGCGATGCGTTCCTGAAGTGGCGGGTGGGTCGAGAATAACGCCGCAAATCCACCGGGCGCGCCGGATATCTTCAAGGACTGAAACGATTGCGCGTGCTTGGCTTCGGCGGCGGCCAGCTCCGGACTATACACCCGTTCGAGCGCCCGGAGTGAGTCGATCATGGTCTGGCGACCCGCCAACCGGGCACCGCCGGCATCCGCCCGATATTCACGGATGCGTGAGAACCAGGCCACCACGATGGAGCCCAGGATTGAGAAAACAATTTGGAAGACCATGACCAGGACGAACTGCAAAAGGCCGCCCCCGCTGCGATCATCCCGGGAGCGCAGCGCCTGGCTGATGGCAAATGCCAGCACCCGCGAAAGGAACAAAACAAAGCTGTTGATAACCCCCTGGACCAGGGTCATGGTGACCATATCCCCGTTCGCGACGTGGGCTATTTCGTGGCCGATCACGCCTTCCACTTCGCCGCGCTGCATGCGGTGCAACAGGCCGGTGGAAACAGCGACCAGGGCGCGTGATTTGGTGGGCCCCGTCGCAAACGCGTTTACTTCGAGCGATTCATAGATGCCTACCTGGGGCATTTTTGGCAACTCCGCCTTTTGCGCCAGGCGATACACCATAGCCACCAGATCGCGCAGTTCAGGATCATCCGTGTCCGCAGGTATGATCTGGACCCCCATGGTCCAACGGGCCATGACCCGCGAGAGACCCAGGGAGATGAACGCGCCGGCAAAACCCCACACCAGGCAGAAGACGGCCAACCCGGCCAATCCCCCACGCGGAAACATCTGCCCAACTCCGAGCAATCCAAGAATCAAAGTGATGGTGATCATCACCAGGATGTTCACCAATCCGAACAGGAACACTCGCTTCGCCATCTGTGCAAATTTCATAGTTTCAACTTAACTGCTTCAGCGGCCATCCGCCGCCGAGGAAATAATAGCTGACACTGCTCAATTTGCAATGGGACCCCCTGTGGCATGCCCATCGAGCACGGGGCGCCGCTGCTATTCCCGTCCCCCTGATTTGACCCGCCTCGTCCATCCATCCACCCAGTGTCGCACGGCCAGAACCGGATGCTTCCATAACATCCGCGGTCCAGAGTGCCGCATGATGGTCCGCGCCATATCCCGGCGGGTCTTTTGATAGCAGTGAACCGGGCAGCTCTGGCAGGTGGGCTTATCGGGGCCGAACCGGCAGCGCTCCAAACGGGCCCCGGCGTAATCGAGGAAATCCTGGCATTCCTGGCAGGGAGTGATGACCCCATGCCGGCTCCGGCAGTAGATTCGGACCATGGCGGCCATCGTCTCGAATTCCCGGCGCATGCGGGAGTCCTGGAAGGGCTCCGGGGCCAGGGCGGGCTGAGGCCTGGAGTTGATCGTCGCACTCATGGTTACAGGATGCTTCAGCGCCTCCGGCTCCACCTTGATTTGAATCAAGGGTTGCGTGTTTGTTGCTGGCCGGCGGCTGCCAAACTGGCGCGCTCGAAGCCCTCCGCAATGAATTTTCGGATGACCGAGATCTCCTCTTCCCCGGCAATGGTGTGCCCTTTCATGAACTCGCGCCATTCCAGGTCAAGCCCGGCAGCCTTGAGCGTAAGAATTTGCTCCTTTACCATGGCGATGGCGATCATCGGATCGACCACCCCATGGGTGATCAGCAACCGCTGTTTCCGGCCAACCGGCGACAGTTCGCCCACCAGACGTTCCGGTTCGCACACATACCCGCTCACCCCGATGATGCCCGCCAATGGCTCGGGATAACGCAGGCCCACTTCGATGGCCATCAGGCAACCTTGAGAAAACCCGCCGAGAAATGTCTGGCCGCTCGGGAATCCCGCCTTCGCTTGCGCCTCCAGCAAATCGAACAGGAGTTTGCGGCTGCGCGCAACCCCGGGAGCGATATCACCCATGAAATCGTACCATGAAAAGCCGCCATAATATGTGTCAGGAGCGTTGACCAGCAGATAATTCAGCGAAGGCAAGTCAAGGGCCTCTGGCAACCATCGGTAGCCGGCCAGGCTGTCCCCCAACCCGTGCAACATGATCAGCAGGCGGCGCGAGGTTTTTTCCCGCGCCGGAATGAATTCAGTTTCCAACATATTTACAAAGAGCAGTATAGCGGAGGAGGGACAAAGGATAAAGCATAGGTCGGGGCACAGTGAGCAGTTTCACAGGCCGACCTGCGTGGGGCTGCGGCTGCCAGGATTGAAACAGCGATTGGCGGGCAGGTTAGCGCCTGGCGGAGGTGTGCTGCGCAATCCAGT
Organism: Verrucomicrobiota bacterium; assembly: GCA_038209025.1. Taxonomy (GTDB): domain Bacteria; phylum Verrucomicrobiota; class Verrucomicrobiia; order Limisphaerales; family UBA8199; genus JBBQYD01. The sequence continues at coordinate 5,911 of JBBQYD010000036.1, forward strand.
TCCAATCCGGGTCGGTTGGGAGCGTGGACGGCTGTCCGCCTGGCGGGGCGGACAAACTCATGGAATTGCCAATCCACCGGCGAATTTCAGCGTGGCCATCAGCAAAGGAAAAGCCGCACGCCCGGTTGTGGAAGGTGGCCGGGAAATCCACCCATTTTGGCGTGCCGACACTCACGGCAAAGCCGCCATCGTTGATGCTCCACGGACTTTCATCCACGGTGAGGAACACCATGGACGCGCCGATCGTACGAAAATCCGAGCTTTTCCCAAAGGTGGCATATATGTTCGGTGAGTTGTTGCGGGCACCGGTCAGCCACGGTCCGTTGGTTGGCAGAGTGGGTTTTCCCCCGTGACCCGCGTTTGCTTTGTAGGAAGGGCAAACCGTTCCTACAGCCTGATTCATGGCCACACTGCGCGCCGCAGGCACCGTCTTGCCGTTAAACAATCCGGAACGCGGGTCTGCCGGGCATTTAAACACGCCGACATTCTTGCCCAGATACGCCGCCACCAAGGTCTTGGTGGGATCTCTAAGGATATCAGTGTCGAACGCGGCCCCGCCCGGTGTCGCGCCCGGCATGCCGCCGCCGGCATTGCCAGCACACCAGTTGTGGCCATCCTGAACCGTGCCATCATCCGGGTTCGGCGGGAAGAAATCCGTGAAATCCAGAGTGTACATCTGGAAGGACAAAGAGAGTTGTTTGCCGTTGTTCAGGCAATGAATGCCCTGTGCCTTTTGCTTGGCTTTTGACAAGGCCGGCATGAGCATGGCAGCAAGAATGGCGATGATGGCAATAACGACCAACAGTTCGATCAATGTAAAACCCCGTGCAAACCTGATTGAGCAGCGCAATGATTTCATGGCTTTGAATTATGAAAACACCCTCCTAGCGGAATGTAAAGCAGGAGTTTCTAGAATAGTGTAATTCAAATTATTGACAGCAACGACTGGAACGCTTTTCCGTGTCACCCCGGTCGGACGGCTGGCGGGGCATGCCTTTTCGCACCCCACCCGAATCTCCTTGAACCCGGCAGGAGATTGGCGAGGGGGTCCCCGCACCCTTAAAAGGAAGCCCTGGCCATCTCTGAAAGTCTCTCCTGCGCCTGCCTGGATAAACTCGTGAACACCATGGATATGTGATAGCCGGTATGTTTGTTGCCAGTGCAGGCGATCACCACGCCATGGCAATGCAGCTTCATGCCGCCAAGCGGTGCTTCCAAATTCACCGTCATTTCAGTCCAGTCCGCGAACGGCGTGAAGCTTCGGAACTCAATGCCGCCCTTGTGAATGACCACGGCATTCTGGGAAAGCGTCAAACGAGTTTGACGCGCATGAACCGTGACGGTGGCGGGGGCAACCGGTTGGGGTTGCAGTGAAGAGTGATTCTTTAAATTTCGAGCGCTCATACGGCTATTAAACCGTAGCACAGGAACCCATTTCGTCAACGAGCTGGGACAGTCATTTTTTGCATTTTCCTAGCAAAATCAACTAATTCCGGGCTGCTGGAACGTTCAGCGGCTCCGCCTCACCACTCGATCACCGCCGCGCCCCAGGTTAAACCTGCGCCAAACACCATAAGCAAAACCAAATCCCCCGTCTGCACGCGTCCCGACTCCACTGCTTCATCGAGGGCGATGGCCACTGATGCGGCTGAAGTATTCCCGTATTTGTGAAGATTAATGAAGCATTGTTCGGGCGTGGCCCCCAGTCGATCGACGACCGCGTCAATAATGCGCCGGTTTGCCTGGTGCGGGATGATGCATTTGATCCGCGAGATATCTATGTTGCAGCGAGAGAGCACTTCCTGGGCGGCGGTCTGCATCGCCTGGACGGCGTTCTTGAAGACCTCTTTGCCTTCCATGCGCAAGTAATGCATGCGGTTGGTAATGGAGTCGGTGGTGGCCGGGCAGCGACTCCCCCCGCCGGGCATGTAAAGGAGGTCCGCTTTTCGACCATCGGCCCCCATGACCGCTGTCAGCAGACCATGCGAATCAGGTCGGTTTCGTAAAATGGCCGCGCCCGCCCCATCGCCAAACAGCACGCAGGTATTGCGATCTTCCCAGTCCACAATCGACGAAAGCTTCTCCGCCCCAACGACCAACACGGTGTCGTAGGTGCGAGACATGATAAACTGTTGGGCGATCTCCAACCCGTAGATGAAACCGGAGCACGCCGCTTCCAGATCGAACGCGGCCGCCCGAAACGCCCCGATTTTGCGCTGGATGAGGCACGCGGTGGAAGGGAACGGCATGTCGGGGGTAATCGTGGCAACGATGATAAGATCAATTTGGTCTGCGGTAACACCGGCGCGGAGCATGGCTTTTTCCGCGGCTTTGGTGCCGAGATCAGAGGTAAACTGGTCCTTGGCCGCAATGCGTCTCTCCTTGATGCCAGTTCGGGAGGTGATCCACTCGTCGGAGGTCGCCACCATCTTCTCCAAGTCGGCATTGGTCAGAATGCGTTCGGGTACGTAGGACCCGACGCCGGCAATGGAACAGGTGCGGCCTTGGAAGTTGAACTTGGCACGCGGGTTGGTAAAAGAGGCTTTAAGTTTTTGAGTCATGTTGAGCCCGTGGGAGACGCCACGTGGCCGGAGGCGGCCAGGCGCTCGTTCGCGCGGGCGACTTCCCGCGCAATGATTTGGTTCACCTGATGCTGAAGGTTTTCGGTGGTGACCCGAATCGCACTGGTGATGGCCTTTTCGCGCGCGGAACCGTGCGCCTTCATCACCGCGCCGTTGAAACCCAGCAAAGCCGCCCCGCCATACACGTCCGGATCCATCCGTTTCTTTATGGCTCGAAAAGCGTATTTTGCCAGGATGGCGCCAATTTTACGGCGTGTGCTGAAGGTCAACTCGCGTTTAAGCATCCCGAACATGCCCATGGCAAGGCTCTCGCAGGTCTTGAGCACGATATTACCCACAAACCCATCACATAACACCACATCGACGCGATTGTGAAAGAGGTCGTGTCCCTCGACATTTCCGATGAAATTCAAATCGAGCAACCGGCAAAGTTTGAATGCCTGCAAAGTCAGTTCATTGCCCTTGGAGTCCTCTGTGCCGATCGAGAGAATGCCCACGCGCGGATTCTTATAACCCAGCACTTCACGGGAATAGATGTTGCCCATCACCGCGTAGTGGGCCAGGTGCATCGGTTTGGCCTCGATGTTTGCCCCGGAATCCAGAAGCACAAACTCGTTGTCCGGCGCCGGGATCACCGCCGCGATGCCGCCCCGATCAACGCCATCGATGCGCCCCAATCTGAAGGTGGCTGCCGCGAAAATGCCGCCGGTGTTGCCGACTGAAATGACGGCGTCCGCCTTCTTTTCCTCCACCAGCGCCACGGCGCGAACGATGGACGAATCCTTTTTCTTGCGCACCGCGGTGGCGGGCTTGTCCTCCATGGTGAGGAACTCGCTCGCATGGACAAGGTGAATGCGGGAATCTCTGCGTCCGGGAGGCAAAGCGCTCCGGATCAGGTTCTCCTGGCCAACCAGGAAAAGATCTGTGATGCGGGGGTCAGCCTGGAGAGCATTGATGGCACCTGCAACCACGACCTCGCAACCGTGGTCGCCACCCATGACATCCACTGCAATTCGCATAGAGCACTCGGCACGGCGCGCGAAGCGCCGCGTTGCCGGCTAAGCTCCCGCAGTAACGCTGATGACCTGACGTCCGTTGTAGAATCCGCAGGCTGGGCAAACCCGATGAGGCACATAAGGCTCATCACATTGAGGGCACTTGCTCAACTGTGGCAGTTTTAAAACGCTGTTATAAGCCCGGCGCATGCGCTGCCGGCTTTTGGATGGTTTTCTCTTAGGGACACCCATATTTCTCTATTTCACTAAAGTTTCAACCTGTTCAGTTCCGACCACGGAGACGACTTAACACTGGCATCGTCCTTGCCGGTGGTAGTTTTTGCCTTGCCGACAGTTGTTTTTGGCAAGCCCCTGCACTCAGGGTCACACAACGGATGTTGCGGAAACTCGAGGAGAATATCTTCCCGGATTGCGGGAGTCAAGTCCACGCAATCATTTATCACCGGAACTGGTTCCTCTCCTTCAAGCTGCAGAAGGGCGGCCCAACGCGGCAGGTGAAGCTCATATTTAAATTTCTTCAAACATCGCACGCACTCGCAATCGAGCGGGAGCACGATGCTGCCCTGGGCTAGCACGCCATCTTCAACCTTCTGCACCTCAAGGTCGTAGGCGAGCGGACGATTCAACTGGATGACCTCATCCTGAATCTCGATGTCCAAATCCGCGACCGGCAACTCGCCTTCCAGGTGCAGTTCGCGGTCGTCCAGATGTCGAAGGTTAACTGTTAATGCCATAAAAATCGAACTAGCCGGATCGAGGTTTACACTTGCCCAATAACGCCTTGCGCACGTGCGCTGGAACAAATGCGCTGACATCCCCGCCAAGCCGCGCAATTTCTTTGACGATACGCGAACTCAGGAACGTGTAAGTGTCCTTGGGCATCATGAAAATAGTCTCAATCCGTTCGTTTAACTTACGATTCATCAATGCTAATTGAAACTCAAATTCAAAATCCGAAACGGCTCGCAATCCCCGAACCACCGCCTGGGCGCCGCGTTTCTCCACATAATTAACCAGCAACCCATCAAAAGAATCCACGCTCACCCCTGGCAGATGAAGCACCGCTCGGCGCGCCATCTCTTTCCGCTCGTCCCGGGTGAATAGAGGGTGTTTTTCGTCGTTATCCGCTACCGCCACGACCACGCGATCGAAAAGTTTCGTCGCCCGCTGGATCACATCCAGATGGCCATTGGTCAGCGGGTCAAAGCTGCCCGGGTAAATTGCCGTACGCATGAAGCAACACTATAACGGAAATTTCAAGGGATGAAGGACAAAGTATAAGAGCAGCACCGCTTTGGTTTGGCCCGGTTTTCGGTTCCGAGCCGCCCGGAGTTGGGCGGCTTGGTTAAGCGCCCTGCTCCAATCGGGCAAGCACCTCCGGATCTCTCACATCCACCCAGCGGCCCGGAATCTCGAATCCGGCCAGCCGATGGCGGGCATCTATCAACATGATGATCGCGTCCGTCAGTTCATACTCACCCCGTGGAGATTTTTGCAGACGATCAATGAATTGAAAGATGTCCGGCTTGAATATGTAAATGCCGGCGTTATACCAGGTCGGCGCGCCTGGCTTCAGCCAGCCTTCGGCCCGGAGTTGGGATAGCTGCTCGGCGGAAGGCTTTTCAACCAGTTTTTTCAAGCAAAACTGGTCGTCAAAAAAGTTCACCCCGCCCTTGGTCACGTCCTCGCCAGGCGTGACGGTCACCACCCCTGAAAAATAATCCTGCCGGAACCGCTGGACCATCTGGCGATACGTTTCGGGCACGACCAGGATGTCGCCATAGGTTAGCAGAAAAGGCGAAGCCCCAACAAACTCTCGCGCCGGGACCGCCGCCCGGCCCGTGCCGTCCTGGACGATTTGCCGTCCATATTGGATCCGGGCGCCGAAGCGGGAGCCGTCGCCAAAGTAATTCTCGATCACCTCTGACTTAAAACCGGTGACAATGAAAATGTCCCGAATGGAAGCCTGGAGGAGGCCGCCAATGATATGTTCCAGGATCGGCTTGCCCTGCACCCGCAGCATGGGTTTGGGCAACTCATTCGTGAGTTCCCGCATCCGTGTGCCTTTGCCCGCCGCCAAAATGACTGCTTTCATCCGTGGCAGTATGGTTTCAGAGGGGAGGCAAAACAATCACGAAGAGCACCCTGCGCGCTCAGGTTCTCTTGCCTTTCTTGCCTTTGGCTGGCGGTGACTGAGCCGGGGCTGCGGCTTTGAATTCTTCCATCCGCTTTTCCCACTTTTTGACCAGGTCCTTTACCTTGTCCGGGTGGGTCTGAGCCTGGTTTAACGTCTCGGAGCGATCGTTCTTCAGGTCGTACAGCTCCCAATCCTTATCCTTCTCGGCAACCAGTTTCCAATCGCCGACCCTGATGGCGCGGTTTCCCTCGTGGAACCACCAGAGATCTTCGCGGGAAACGGGCACGTCCGATCCAAATGCTGGCACCAGGCTTTTGCCCGGCATAGGCGGCCGGGGACCACCCGCGGCTTTTCCGCCGGTGACCTCCAGAACTGTGGGAACCAGATCAATCAAATGCCCCGGCGCATGACGCCACTGGCCTGCGCTCTGGATGCGGGCCGGCCAGTGAACAATCAAAGGCGTGCTGATGCCACCTTCATGCACCCAGCATTTGTAGAGCCGAAAAGGGGTGTTCGCCGCGCTGGCCCAACCCGGGCCGAGACACAGGAAAGTGCCTGCCGAGCCTGGCCGCGCGGTTTGATCGTGCCGGTCGCCCCGTATGATCTGCTCGGCGCTGGCCCCGTTATCGGATACAAACAGGATCAAGGTATTGTCCCAGGCCTTCATTTTTCGCACTTGGTCAAGCACGCGTCCGATCTCGATATCCATGCGATGGACCATTGCCGCGTGCAGGGCCATTTTTACGGGCTGGAAAACCTGTTGCTCTTTGCTCAGGCTGGCCCAGGGTAAAGCAAGCCCGGCTTCACCCGGTCCGATTTGGGCCGATAGCTGGTCTGCGGGCAGGTTCCAGCCGGGCAAAGACTCCGTTCGAATCGGATTGAAGCCCGCCGCCGGGAAACCCAGTTTCCGAAGGTTTTCGAACCGCTCTTTCCGCAGGGTATCCCATCCCTGGAGGTACCGGGCCTGATAAACCGCGTAATCTTCCGCCAAAGCCTGCAGCGGGAAATGCGGCGCGGTAAATGCCAGGTACAGAAAGAAAGGCGCCGACGCGTGACCAGACTGGTGCTCAGCCAGCATCGCGACGGCGCGGCTCGCAATCGCGGTGGTCGAATAATACCCGGCGTTTGTGCCCACCGCGGACAAGCGGGTGTCATCGGTTGAATGATTCCGCGGATTGAAGTATCGATCGTGATCATCCAACGAATAAGAATGGTCGAAACCACCGGCCAGTACCGGGCCATCCACATGCCATTTTCCGGCGTGGTAGGACCTATAGCCAAGCGGCTTCAACATAGCCGGCAATAAACCAGCCCAAGCTGGTCGTTGTCCCCCCGCGCCCCCGCCTTTCCCCGGCACCAGGTCACGGCCAACCTGCTGAGCGTAATAGCCCGTCAGGAGAGCCGCGCGCGAAGGCCAGCAACGCGCTGTGTTATAAAACTGGCTGAACCGCAGACCGCCTTTGGCCAGCGAGTCAAGGTTCGGCGTTTGGATTTCGCCCCCGTAACACCCGGCATCGGAAAAACCCATGTCATCGGCCACGATAATCAAGACGTTGGGCCGCGCGTTGGAAGATTGATCCCCCGCCATTCCAGCACAAGCAAACCACAGGGATAATGCGCCGGCCACCAAGCGCCATGCGCGGAGGTTTCGTCCGAGTTTCATTTGACGAGCATGCACCCGCCGACGGGAGCTTTCAACCCAGGAATCTTTGATACAGGGAATCTTTACGCGCGAATGCAGGTTGGAAACGGGGGGTGGCGAACCAGTCTCACTCGGGACGCCTTTTGCATTTCCCAATCCCGGCCCACCGTTCGCCTCATCAACGCCGCGGCGCTTATGGTGACAGGATCACGCGATAGAACCGGGCAGGCGCATTGGTCAGACTGGAGTCATTGAAAATGACCGGCATGGCGGGTTCCGAGGTAATTTGGACGGTGGACCAATCGATCAGGTTCGTGGAAGCCTGGACGGCATAGGTGTAGCCAGGATCGCCGCTGACCGTAAACGTGAGCGCGCCACCAGCGACTTGGGGTGCGGTCAGCAGCGGCCTCGCGGGGATGGAAATCCGCACAGTGTTAGTGGCCGCGGCGCCGCCCAGGTAAATGATTGGCCTGGTGGTCAACCGGCTGATATCACCGGCGGAAAGCGCGGCACCGAATATCCCCACATCATCCAGCCGCCCATTAAACCATCGCGTTACCGCAAATGTTTGCGAACCGTGCCCGGCAAAGTATGCGAGTTTGCCGCTGGCCATGTTCAGCGCGACTGAATCATCCGTTCCCACCAGGGCGCCATCAAGATACAGGGATAGGGAACCTGGATTTCCGTTCGTGGGATTAAACACGACCGCAGCGTGGCGCCACTCCCCCACGCGGACGTTGGCGGCAACCAGATCCGCATCCGTGGCGGAGGTGCCGATGTAATGGCGCAAGCCAAGCTGCGTTTGACCGCCCGGCCCATAAAGCTGTAACTCGTCCGGCGAGCCGAACCCATCACTGGTCCCTACGTAAAAGAGGAAATCATCATTGCTGCTGGCCGCGCGCTTGAACCAGAGTGCCACCGTCCAGCTTTGGTTATTGAAATCGAGGTCGGCCTCGCGAATAGGAGACTTGAGCCGCGCGCCATTAAAATCGCCGGCTTCCCGGAGAACGAGAGCGCGAGTGCTGCGGTTGGTCAGGGAGGGCGGAACATCATTGACCAGGTAATTGGTCCCGGTGCCTACCACTGTCAGTTCACCATAAAAGGCATTGGCCGTAAGGTCGGAAACAAAACCATCGGCGACCTCCTCCGGCGGTTCGAAGTCATAAGCGGCAACCAGGCGGGAATCCGGCCAGGCGTCCGCGACCGAGTAAGCGAAACCGCCGGAACCGGCAAAGCTGGCATAGGGAACGAAGCGGGCGGTGAAACCATCAGCGAGCAGCGAGACCGTTCCGTTCGTGGCCCCACTGACCGAAAAGACCAGGTTGGAAGCCGGGGTCTCCTTATCTGTTCCAAGGGACCGCAGGTCCACCAGGACAGGAGCGGGCGCCTGAATGAAGAAGTTCGTCGCGGCGGCTGACGGGGGACTGTTGGTGAGGCTGACCTCCGAACTGAAACCCGCGACACCCCAATCGCTCAACGCGACCACCGGCGGAAGATTCGTTGGCAGGCTTTCACCCGGCGAGAGTGGCACCATCAGCAGGCTCAGCGTCCTGGAGGTCACGTTGGTCAACTGCATCGCGAGTTTGCGGTAATTTGAATTCGCATTCTGCCCCGCAGGGTTTGGAGATGTGGCAAGGGGGACGGCATTGCTGATGGTAAAAGTCCCGACTCCCAACAAGTTGGTGATCCAAAGACGCTCCGAACCTTGCGTGAGCATGACCGCCGCTCCGCTGGGGTCGATCACGGCCGTGGTGTTGGTGTGAATGTGCATGAACCACCAAAGCCGGGCCGGGCTGGCGATCGTCACTTCATCCTGCACCATCACCCAGCGGCGTTTTTGGAACAGCCGGATGCCGCGCCAGTGTTTGCCCACCGCTGGAGAGGCTTTGGTCAGGTCGGCCACGGCCACACTACGTTCCGAGTCGCTGGCGAACAGTATCATCGGGGGCAGGGCATCCACCACCTGGTCCGCACTGGATGCTGGATTGATGACCAGCGTGTTATGGCCCTCGGCTCGCAACCTGTAGTAGGTCCACCGCTGCGGCTCGGAGAAGTACCCTGGCAGGGCGTAGTCATCACCCCCCAAGTCGTGCGCCCAGCGAACACCCAGCGCATCCAGCACAAAACTGCCGGCGTCCAGGTTGCCGTGGCTGGCGCCGATCTCTCCCGCTTTGAAACCGACGAAGGTGGCGCGAGAATCCTGCCATCGCGTGCGCAGGGTCACCGCATCGGCGGTGTAATAAGGCGCTGCGCCGGTGGGGCCGCGAAAGCAGTTATCCACTGGCAGTTCGCTGGTGCGCGGGTCCGCTCCGGAGGCATCATACCATAGCAAATCCAGCGCATCGACGCTGGCATTGTTACGCTCGTACCAACTGAACTCTGGCCGATGAAAGCGGCGCCCCAGGTAAAACATTTGCGCGCCTCTCATATTGCCGGCCCCGGCATCCGCATAGTTAAACGATAGTTTCACCGGGCCGACCATGTAGATCGGGTTGAGGCCGGTTTCGGCGAAAGCCTTAACCCGGTTCAAACCGAAGTCGCTGCCCAACGCGCTCTCCAACCCGGCAATCAAACGGATGTTATAGTCGGTGGTATAATCCCAGTAGCCCGGACCTTCGTACCAGCCGCCGTTATCGGTGGTGTAATGGCGCATCACCGCGCCCGCCGAGGGCAGGGCCTTGGACAAGATGTACCTGGACATCGCCTGATTCTCGTCGGCAACCGCCAGGGCGCCGATCACCATGCCGCCGTTGCAGACGAGATTCCAGTTATTCGCGCCGGACGCCACCCAGGAGGAATTATTCGTGTAAAGTGTCAGGCTTTGCTTAAGACCCTTGTTGATGATGGAGTTTCGAATGACCGTGCGGCGTTCAGGGGTCCAGTACTCGTAGAGCCAATCGTAACCAATGGCGCAGGCATGAGTCATCTCGGCGGTATCCAGAAAATGGGCGGGGTGCCAATCGGGGAAATTCGTGGAGGCGACCTGTTCCAACTCCTGCCAGGCCCGTTCGGCAAAGTTGGTGTTGCCATTCATGCGCCATACCGTGGCCAGCTTGTACATGCGGTCCATGACCGCGCGACTCGTTGCCAGGATGGTGCCGCGCACATCGGGGTCATAGACACTGAGCGGTTGAGCAAGGACGGCGGTGGCGGAGTTGCTGTAGGATTGCCACCACGATGAAAGCTGCGGAATGCTGTTGGAAGCCACCGAGTTTCGCAACCAGACAAAGCGGGACGGAGACGCCAACAACCGGGGGTGTCCGGCTGCAAGGGTATCCAGAAAACTGGCCTGCGCCGGGGCGGATCGCTCACTGCCGCCCGGGACCAAAGCGGAACCCGGAATGACCGTGAACGCTGGATCACCCGCCTTACGCCAGGCCACAGAGAAATGGTCCGCACCGGTGCCCGCCTTGTGGAGAAGTTCGACGTAATACTTTTGATGGGCCTGCAGGGAAATCGGCTGGGAAACTTGCTCTGCCCGGGCCTCGAATTGGCGGAAGCCGGCAGGAAAGGTATTGGACGCGATGAGGCGGCGCGTGACGGCGTTGGTGGTGTCACTGATAAACAGAGCGGCGGCGCTGGCGCTGGCGACGGCGAACTGATAGGAGCCGGTGGTGGGCGGCACCAGGAAGCCGGTTACCCGGGTGCCGTAATTGTCCGCCCAGTCCGGTTGCAGGCATTCCATCAGCGGCAATTGGTCGCGGGAGTCAGGCCGGTCGGGAAAGCCCGCCAGCGTCGTGAGCGCCTGGAGGTTGGTGCCGGCTGTGTTCATCCAGTATTCGGCTGAAATAACGCCCCGCTCAGGCACCGCAGTGGCCGTAAAGAGCCGGGTGGCAGGGATCACTTCACGCGGTAGAGACGGGCTGGACCATTCGAGAGCAACTCGAGCCCCGCCGGTGTTTTCGACGAACTCCAGCACCAGGTTGTATCTTTGCCCGGCCTCCAGGCGAAGCTGCCCCGTCATTTCCAGGGCGGCGAGTGAATAGCTCGTGCGCGCTACCACCAGCCGATCGTTCACCCACAGGCGCGCACCGTCGTCCGCCGTCACATAAAAGGTGTAAGTCTCAGAAAACGGAGGTTCGATCTGGCCGGACCAGCGTATGGAAAAAGTATCCGCGGCTAGGGAATTACTGGGTGATCCCGTGCCATAATTGAAGTTCACCACCGCATCGGTGCGGGTGAACTTTAATGACGTAAAATCGTTATTATCGTAATACTCGCCCGTGAGGCCAGGGGCTCCATTCGCTACGACGGACCAAGCCGCCAGGAAGGCGAGCAACAAACCTCCAACTCGCGACCCAACGCCATGCGTCAACTCACCCACAGCCATCCTCCAGAAAATCCCGAGCCACCGCTCAAATCTGGCCTTGCTTGCCGACCTTCTTGGTGGCGACATGGTTGTCGAAGTAGATGTAATTCCTAACGCTGCCATGAACCGGTTTTATGGGTAACTCGTCCTTCCAACCTGCTGTGGGGAAAGCAACTTGGTCAGAATCAACAAGGAACCACACCTGCGACAAAGGCTGCGCCGCCTGGACTGCGGCCAATTTCGAGGGCTTCTGCGGCGGGTCTCCCTGGAACGCCGGGTAGCCGAACGGGTCAAAATAAACCCCGTTGGCGTTGGTCAGACCATTGGCCGTGGGCACGGTACGGCAATAAACCGTTGCATTAGTCATGCTCGTGCTTTTCTGGTTCTGGTTGAACCGCTGGTAGCCCGGACAGAACATGGCTGGAGCTGCGCGAGTGACTGCGTCAGGAGCTTTGTAGCCAAGATAGGTGGCCAGATAGAAAATCAGTTGCGATTTGTCGTTTTGGTTATAGCTGGTCTGCTGTCCAACCCAGAGACCGAAAGTGGAACCTTCCCCCGGGGGCAGCCAGCCATTGTTATCGTCAATCCACATGTTGAGCGCCAACCCGGTTTGCTTCAGGTTCGATATGCACCCCGTCTGCAACGCCTTGCGTTTGGCATTGGAGAGCGCGGGCAGCAGCATTGCAGCCAGAATGGCGATGATGGCGATGACGACGAGCAATTCGATGAGCGTGAAAGCACCTTTCCCAAAGACTCTTTTGGACGGTTTCATAATAAAAACATACTGAGCTGCCCAAAAGCTTAGACGAATGACACGGCGGTCACAATACCCTTAAGGTGGTTTGTCTTAACTTAGTGAGAATGTCCCCACACCAACTTAATGGAAATGTCCCGATTGGCGCAGAATACATTCAGCCATTTTCCACCGTGCCCGGCGGCGGTGGTCACTTGATATCCCGGTTTAGCTGGTCCTGGGCTTTGCGGATGTTCCGTTCGAGGCGAGGGCCGAGAACCGGAAAACTCTTTTGAAGTTGCTCGTAAATACTAAGGGCCTGGGACCATTGCTGGAGCGTCTCTGCCAGGCGTCCGGCCTCCCAACCAGCTTTCCGCGTCCAGAATGGATCAGGTATCTCTCCATCACGCAGCACTTTGCCGTAAAAAACATCGAGATAACGGTCCCTGGCCATGAGCAATAATTGGTTCTTTTGCCCATTGGTGGCCTTCTCGGCCTGTTTTTCCATTACCAGGCCCAAACCCACCGTGGCGATGCTCCGGGCGGTGCCATCGGCTTGTGGGGACTGAATCACTTGGTGGAAGGCATTGGATGCCGGGTCGTAATCCTTTGACAACTGCCCCCACTGCAGCAGGCAATTGGCTTTTTGGCCCCAGGCCAGAGCGGCATACTGGTTGGTTGGATAGGCATCGCAAATCTTGCTGAATACTTCAATGGCAGTGCCCAGGTTGGCCAGCTTGTTGGTTTCGGGCGAATCCATTTTCATCAGAGTGTCGCCGTAAGCGAACATCGCCTGGATGCGAAGGTCCACGGGGCAGTTCAGATCACTGGTCAGATTGGTGAAATGGCTGATGCCATCCAGCCAGCCCTGTCGAGCGAGCGCCGCGCGTCCAGCCATGAGCCTGGCTTGATAAATGAAATCCGAGGGCGGCAGGTTGGTGTTTTGGAAGAGGGCTTTGTAATTCTGCTCGGCTCCCACCGCGTCACCGCGACCGAAGTAGTAATCCGCCACCCAGAGCTGAGCCAGGGGCGTGAAGACGGCGTCATTATAGTGCGCCACCAGGTTGGTGAAGCCGGCGATGGCGTTGGTATCACGTCCCGCCTGGAACTCGGACCAGGCGCGGTAATACTCGGCGGCAACACGCGCCGGGTGATTGGTGTTCACGGCCAGCCATTGATCATACTGCGCAACCGCGTCGAGCCACTTCTCCTCCTGTTG